>JAZSLE010000216.1:0-3823 GCA_045535215.1 Eubacteriales bacterium | reverse complement strand
ACACTTGTCTTCCTAAGACCGCTTGGCCCTCCGACTTGGAATATCAAATCTCGGGGTCAATAATCTCATAACACACTACGACTCGATCGCGCTTGCGGGAGTGGGCATAGCGAAAAAGATAAATCTCACAGCATTTGCTCTCACGCAGGGTCTGAGCCAGGGATGTCTGCCGCTTATCGGCTATAACTACTCAAGCGGAAACAAGAGGAGAGTAAGGGATACGGTCATATTCGCGGGCTCGCTCGGTGCCGTTATAACGGCCGCTTGCATGGTCCTGGCACTTTTCTTCCCTTCCGCTCTCGTTTCACTTTTCATCAAGCATCCGCTCACCGTTTCGTACGGAAGCGAGTTCTTGCGGATAATCTGTCTTTCAATGCCGACGTCGACGTTTCTGTTTATGGCTATCACCTATTTCCAAGCAATCGGTAAAAAGACGTTCCCTCTCATCATTTCCCTTCTCAGAAAGGGCTCTATAGATCTTGTGCTTATGTATCTGCTCGATCGCGCGATGGGAATAAACGGTATACTCTGGGCAACACCCATAACAGAGACGGCGGTTTCAGTTTTCTGCGTTGTATCCGTACTGATCATACTAAAAAAAGAAAAGAACAACCGAAGCATAGATAATTAAACAGAAAGGACGAGTTATGTCTATATCCTTTAACGAAGCGCTTAAGGTATTTACGCTTCAGACCAAAAACAGCACCTATCAGATGAAGGTAAGCAAACACGGTCATCTGCTCCATCTTTACTACGGAAGTAAAATTCCCGACGAGGACGTTTCATACGTGGTCCCGAACGTGCTCAGAAGCCACGAATCCAATCCCGAGGAGGCAGGCAAGGACAGATACTATTCGCTTTGCGCTCTTCCGCAGGAGTTTTCCTCAAACGATGCCGGAGATTACAGAATACCGTCTATCGATATCGTAAACTCGGACGGAAGCTACTCCTTCGTCGGAAAATACGACTCGCACAGAATATACGGCGAAAAGTACTCGCTTTCGGGTATGCCTACGCTTTTTGCACGCGGCGGCGACGGCGTTGAGACGCTTGAAATACTTCTGAAGGATCCCATTACAGGCGTATGCGTGAAACTTCTCTACTCGGTATTTCCCGAGAAGGACGTAATAACGAGAGCGTGTGTTCTCATAAACGGCTCGGGCGCAGACCTTCGTCTTCAGAAGCTTGCGTCCATGTGCATAGACTTTACGGTAAGCGATTTCGACGTTATCGAATTCTACGGACATCACTATTTCGAAAGAAAAGAAAACAGACATTCGCTCGTTAACGGAGTATACGAGATAGGCTCCTTCCGCGGATCGTCCGGACATTTCCACAATCCCTTTGCCATCCTTTGCGACAGAGACGCAAGCGAGGACAAGGGAAATGCTTACGGCTTTGCACTCATGTACAGCGGAAATTTCGTTTTCGGGGCAGAGGTGGACGGATACAGTCAGACGAGAGTTTCTATGGGAATAAACCCGAAGCAGTTTGACTTTACGCTTGCTCCCGGTGAAAACTTTGAGGCGCCCGAGGTAATAATGGCGTTCTCGTCAAGCGGATTTGCAAGCCTCAGCCATTCCTACCACGATATATTCAGAAGCAACGTTTGCGACAGCAGATTCGTAAACGAGGACAGACCAATAGTCATAAACAGCTGGGAGCCATTCAGATTCACCTTCACAAAGGAGACGATAATCAACACGGCTAAAAAGTCAAAGGAGCTCGGCGCGGATATGTTCGTACTTGACGACGGCTGGTTCGGAGACAGAAACAACGACAGAGCAGGCCTCGGCGACTGGGTAACGAACGAGAAAAAGCTCCCCGGAGGTATTCGTGCACTTGCGGATGAGATACACTGCCTCGGTATGAATTTCGGTCTTTGGTTTGAGCCGGAGATGGTGAACGAGGACTCCGACCTTTATCGCGCGCATCCCGATTGGTGCCTGAGAGTTCCGGGAAGAGCGCCGTCAAGAAGTCGTCATCAGCTTTGCCTTGACCTTTCAAGGCCGGACGTTTGCGAATACATAATCTCCGCAGTAAACGCCATCCTTGACGGAGGTGGAATAGATTACGTAAAATGGGATTACAACAGATACGTATGCGACGTATACAGTCAGTACTATCCCGCAGGCAGGCAGGGCGAGATATACCATAGATATATACTCGGCCTTTATCGCATACTCAACGGCATCATAAAGACGCATCCCGACATTCTCTTTGAGGGCTGCAGCGGTGGTGGCGGACGCTTCGATTCCGCAATGCTCGCATACTTCCCGCAGATATGGTGCAGTGATAATACGGACGCTCCGTCGAGACTCGTTATACAGCACGGCACGTCGTTCGCATATCCGATATCGACCGTAGGCGCACACGTATCAAAATGTCCGAACAAGAAGACGGGCAGAGTCGTTCCGTGGAAGACGAGAGCGTACGTTGCGATGAGCGGAACCTACGGATACGAGCTTGATCCCGCGGTAATGTCGGACGAGGAGATAGCGGAGTGTGCGGAATACACCGAATTCTACAAAAAGCACCGCAGACTTATCGCTTCGGGTGACTACTACAGGCTTTCATCACCTCACGACGACAAGCTGTATACCGCATGGCAGTTCGTGTCAAAGGACAAGGCGTCAAGCATCGCCTTCGCCGTCACGCAGGACATCTCAATTAACGACAAAAACTCTTACGTTCGTCTGAGAGGTCTTGAGCCCGACGCGTTCTACAAAATAGACGAAACGGGTGACGTAAGGAGCGGAGCATCTCTTATGAGCATCGGTCTGCTTCTCCCGATATGTCAGCCTCAGTACAGTGCGTTTGCATTCGTGTTGACTAAAGTATAAAAAAAGGCAAGGCTCGTAAGGTGCGTACTCTAAAGGACAGTTTTAGAAATTCGATAGAACACATTACCTACCGACAAGAAAAGGACAGAGAATGTTTAAAGTTCTCTGTCCTCTTTTCCTGACAAGCATTGCATTTGCAGGCTCAAATGCGAAATGATGAATTGACGGCAAGCCGTCATGAATTGAAGCCTTATGGCTTCATGATTTGAAACCCCGCGGTTTCATGAATTGAATTGCCCTATTTTCAATGCCGAAGGCAATTCATGCACCGTAGGTGCAATTTATGGCGTTAGCCAATTCATGCCCATGTGGGCAATTCATTGCTTTGTGCCCTTAAGGGCACAAAGTACGTGTATCCGGACTTTTGTGTTTTTTCATTATAACGTTTCGATGTTACGGAGATGATCTGTTAAGAACCGTATACTACCTTTGTGTAGTTGCCTCCGTTGAAGGGAAGCGAGAACTCGTATCTTGTATATCCCGCAACGAAGATCTGCTTTATTTTCTTTGAGGAGAAAAGGAATGCGGAGCGTTCGTGAGACTTGTAGATCGCGTAGTCCGACGTTCCCATGGGCCAGAGAACGTAGGTAGGATCTATTGCCTGGTAGAGCGGAGTCGTTCCTCCCGAATAGCCGTGGTGAGCAACCTGAAGGAAGTCACACATCATAGTATCCTTTGTGTATGCTTTTACGAGGATCTTAGCCGCCGGCTCGGAGCAGTCACCGAGCATCATAAAGCTTTGACCCGCGAGCTCGATCTTGGATACGGTCGTGGAGGAGTTAAAGTAGGTGAAGTTTCCGGGAAGGAACATTTCAAGGTTATATAAAACAGTTATCTTCGCGTCTCTTATGTAGAACACCTGACCGGGATGCGTCTTGATGAGGGCCGTGCCGGAGGCTTTGAGACGCCTCTCGACCGTTACTTGTCTGTTCGTAGTGGTGTTTTCTGCAATTTTACTGTCCTCTTCGGTCGGCGTGTTT
>JAZSLE010000052.1:0-12458 GCA_045535215.1 Eubacteriales bacterium | reverse complement strand
CTTGAAAGCGAGGATTCGCTCATAGCATCTGTAGCAAGCGAAGCCAAAGAGCTCGGCATAGAGATCGTCAGTATCTCATCCTCACTTCACGGAAGCATTTGGTCAAATCCCTCGGATGAGGAGTACCGTATGACAGTGCTGAAAAAGCAACTACAAATAGCAAAAATATGCGGTTCGGATACAATCCTTATCGTCCCCGGCGGGATGAAAAACGGTATGCTTCTCAACGAGGCAAGGCAAAATTCCATCGCCGCACTGAAGTCTGCCATACCCGTTATCGAGCACTACGGCGTTACGGTAGGAGTTGAAAACGTATGGAACGGATTCTTCCTCTCACCATACGATATGGTATCCTTCTTGAAGGAGCTTGACCATCCGTTGTTCGGAATTTATTTCGACCTCGGCAATATGGTAGCGTTTTCGGACAGCGCAAGCTGGGCGGACATCGTAGCTCCGTATATCGCCAAAATGCACATAAAGGACTTCAAGCGTGCCGGCGGCATCAACAGAGGCGGTAACTTCTGCCAGCTTCTTGAGGGAGACCTTGATTTTGACAAGTCAATGAGCGTGCTCAAGAAGCACGGTTTTGACGGTTACCTCACCGCAGAGGTCTCAAAGGGTAGCCTTGAGATAAGCGACGAGGAATATTTCAAAAGCATTGCCGATGCGGAAGACGTTATAATCGGCTATTATAATAAAGCATAATGAAAGGAACTTAACGTTATGTCAAAGAAATTAAAACTCGCAGTTATAGGATGCGGAGGAATCGGCTCTTACCACCTTTCGCACTTCGTACAGTTCAAGGATATCATTGAGATGGTCGGATTTTGCGATATAATCCCCGAAAAGGCAGAAGCATTCGTAGAAAAAGCCGGTGAGGGTAAAGCATTTGTCGACTACAAAGTAATGCTTGACGAGGTAGCACCCGAGGCTATATTCATATGTATTCCTCCCTACTGCCACGGCGAAATAGAATATGAGCTTATAAACAGAAGAATACCGTTCTTCGTTGAGAAGCCGCTCGCATTGGATATGGAGCTCGCAAAGGATATCAGAAACAAAGTAGAGGAAGCAGGTCTTATAACCTCCTGCGGATTCCAGTGCCGTTACAGTAACCTCGTAGAGCCCAATATAGAATTCATAAAGAACAACGACGTCGTATACGTTGATTGCTCAAGAATGGGCGGTATCCCCGGCATTCCGTGGTGGAAGGTAAAGAGCCTTTCGGGCGGACAGGCCGTTGAGCAGACGATACATCAGTACGATATCATCAGATACGTTTTCGGTGAGCCCGAAACAGTATTCAGCATGAACGCGACCGGACTTATCGAGAATCCGCCCGAGGGATACGACACTGACGACCTTTCGGTAACTACCGTACGCTTCAAAAACGGCGCACTCGGTACCATCGCTACGGGATGCTACTCCAAGGGCGGCGATTCGTTTGACAGTAAGATCGTATTCAGTGCGAAAGATGCCCGCGCAGAGCTTAAGATACTCGGAACGTTGAAGCTCTACGGTGTAAAGCCGGTTGAGGCTTCTGAGGACGAGGGCGGATTCGTTGTCAAGGGCGACGGCGCACTCTCCAAGGGTAGCAACGAAGCGATCATATACAAGCACGAGGGTGACGCAGGCGTCTTGAGCGACCGTACGTTTATCGAGGCAGTCATAAACAATGACCCATCAAAGCTCCGTACGTCCTACACCGACGCATGCCGCTCGCTCGCATTCACTCTTGCCTGCAACATCTCCATGGAAACGGGCAGGCCGGTAGACGTAGACTCTCTTCTGTAATTAACACAAATACAAAAAGGCAGGAAGTAATTTCGCTTCCTGCCCTTTTATTTTCAAAAGCTTACTTTATATCGCCCGGAAGCGCCTTTTTTTCGCGCTGAGGCACCTGAGTAAGCAGTATTGCTGCAAATATCAGTGCGCATCCAATGTATCCCGGAACGCTTATATGGTCTATGCCGAACTGTATTCCGCCTATAGCACTGAACACGCTCTCTGTAGAAAGTATGACCGCCGCCTTGGTCGGATTGTCCGTATATCTTTGTGCCACGATCTGAAGAGTGTACGCCACACCGACCGAAAGAACACCGCAATAGAGCAACGGTATACCCGCACCGACAATAGATGAAAAGGAGAACTCGGACCATTCAAATGCCAATGCAAAAACGCCGCTGAATAACGCAGACGCAAAAAACTGCGTAAAAGCAAATTTCAATACGTACGTCCTTTTTGCAAACAGATCAACCGTCAGAATATGAGCAGTCCAAAGCACTGCTCCGAGAATAAGGAGGATCTCTCCCTTCCCTATCGAAAGCCCGTCCTCACCTACGCAAAGCATAAAGAGCCCCACGACCGATAGTGCGGCACCTATCCAAACCGTGATTGCCGTTTTTTTCTTGAAAACGAGTAGGTACGCTATCGGCGTAAATATGTTGTAAAGTCCGGTTATAAATCCGCTCACGCCCGAGCTCATCGTCATCTCTGCGCCCGCCTGCTGAAGATACGAAGCGCCAAAAAGCACCGCCCCAGCTATAATGCCGCCCTTCAGCGTGTCAAGCAGCATCTTTTTGTCAGACGTATCACGGTCAAATATCAAAACGACGGGAAGAAGCGATACCGCTCCCAAAATATACCTAGCCGCATTGAATGTAAACGGAGAAAGATGATCCGATCCCTTTATCTGTGCAACGAATGCATACCCCCATATAGCCGCCGTAAGCAGCATAAGCGCCATTGTTAACGTATTTTTCTTCATAATAGCATAGCCCTTGTTCTTTGCTAAAATTTACGGGGACGGCACCGCTGCACCTCCCCGTTTTTATTGGAACGCTATTTCTCCGGCGAATACCGGATTAACGCCTTAAACATTTCTACCGACTTTGCGTATTCTTTTTCAGCCTTTCCGCTATTGAATATACCGTTTATTACCCCTTGCTTTCTGAGGCATATCACAGTATCCTCAGGAAAATCGGAGAAGCAGGCGAACTTCTTTGCGAATTCGGTCTCCGAAAATTTGATAGCATATTCGTCGATAGCGATAGCAGGTACTCCCTCCGGGAATATCTCGGAGAGCGGTCTGAATGCTCCAGCCTTCATAGCATCCTCGTAAAGCCAACTGTCTATTATGCAAACGGAATATTCTCCCGCCATAATAAGATTGTTGAAATTCTTCAGATTGTCCGCGTTGAGCATAGAATTCACCACGGGAGATTCCTGGTTTTCGGACTTATAATCCTTAATGAACTCCTCTATCTGATCTTTTGAGTAGACCTCAACGTGTGCCATGCCTGCATCCTTGTTTCCGTCTCCGTTAAAGTCGTACGGCATAGCGGCATTGAAAGCGTTAGTCATATTTATGTTAAGGGATGACGTCATCGCATAGGGTCCCGCGCAAAGAATAGTTATATCCTTCTTATCGCGCACGATTATCTGGCTTATCACTAAATAAACGACAACAAGGGCAAACACACCCGCAATAATATGCCACTTATGGTAAAACCAAAAATTTTCGACCCACTTGAGAAATTTATTGTCAACGTTTACTTCAAGGTCGGCTCTTTTATCCTTTTCCCGTCTATCGGGTCGCTCGATCTTGTCCTCACTCATAACGTGTCCTTACGCGTTTGCTCTTGCAACCGACTTTATCTTAAGTTCAAGAACCCCTCTGGGTGTAACTACGGAAACGGTATCGCCGCTGCGTTTTCCGGAAAGTGCCGCACCTATGGGGCATACGTCGCTTATCTTACCGTTCAAGGGATCTACCTCGTTAGATCCTACGATGCTGTACTCTGTGGTCTTTCCGCTTGCAAGGTTTTCAACTACAACGTGAGATCCTACGCTTACAACGCTTGTATCTATAAGAGCCTCGTCAACAACGAGTGCATTCTCTATAAGTGCCTCAAGCTCAACGATCCTTGCCTCGACCTTAGCCTGCTCGTTTCTTGCCTCATCATACTCTGCGTTCTCGGAAAGGTCACCGAACGAACGTGCGAGAGCGATTGCTTCCTTTACCTCATTTCTTCTTTCACCCTTAAGGTATTCAAGCTCTTCAACCAGCTTGTTGTAGCCTTCTTTTGTATAGGTCTTTGTTTTGTTGTTTGCCATTTCTTTATCCTCCGAAATGATTAATAGTTTATTATTTATTACTTTATGGCGTCAACGGCTGCACGCAGCTGATTGTCGTCCTTATCGTCTATAAGAAAGATGTTCTTGTTCTTGAGCTCATCAGAAAGCTCCTCTACTATATCGGGAACAATACCGATACCCTCGTAGCTATCCGAATACGGTGGCAGATAATGATAAGTCGTTATCTTTACACCTCTGTTGTCGGTAAGCTGCATAGAGCTCTGCATACTTCCCTTGCCGTATGTCGTAACACCGACCGACACTGCTCTCTCGTGATCCATAAGCGCAGAAGTAAACAGCTCTGCCGCACTTGCGGTGTTCTCATTTGCGAGGACCGCAAATTTGACGTCGGTATATTTAGCACTGCTTCCCGAATCTATCTGCTGTACCGTATTTCCGGTCTTGTCAACTATGCGAATGATCGGTCCTTCGGCGAGGATCATATCAAGCACGTCAACTATAGCGTTGAGATTTCCACCCGGATTATTTCTCACGTCGAAAACCACCTTACGGATGCCCTTCGCGTAAAGCTCCTCCATCGCTTCCTCAAACTGCGAAGGAGTAAGCGCATCAAAGTTCAGTATGCTTACAACGGCAACCGTGCTGTCCTCCGAATAAACGTGCCACAAAACGCTTTGATTCTCGTACTCGTCTCTTTCTATTGAAAACTCAATATACTCGTCACCGCGAAGCACAGTGAACTCCGCCATAGTTCCCTTTACACCCTGAAGCTTAAGCACCGCCGCGGTATATCCCAGATCCGCAACGTATTCCTTGTTGTCCGCTATTCCAACCGCAACTATAAGGTCTCCGGGAAGGACTCCTGCCTTGATCGCGGGAGAATTCGGCATAACGTTGAGCACTATGATCGCGTTGCTGTTGCTGTCGTAGGTTATGCTGATACCGACACCTTGATTTTCTCCCTGCATCGAGGCCATCATATCCGCAAATTCCTGCTTGTTGTAGTACTCCGCATACGGATCTCCGACTGCCGCCGCATATGCGTGCAGAAGATGATCCATTACCGCCTCGTAATCATAATCGTTGAATTCGTATGTTTGGAACATCGTATCAAGCTCAAGAAGATATCTATAAAGCTTGAGTCTTGCCTCGTCGTCTATCCTTACGCCAAGCACCGTGGAGTTGAACTCGTCAAGCAATTGGTTTATCTCTTCAACAGACGCCTCAAATCTCGCATCCTTGTAATTCGAGACCCAAAGTGCTGTTATAAGAAAGGTTATCAGCATCGTAAATATCATTACCGTTACGAGCACCGAAAGCGAGAATGAAAGTTTGCTCTTTTTTTTCGGTTCTCTTTCGGGTATCTGCTGAAACTCTCTTTCATTGATAAAGGCGTTAGCCTCTGTCGGCTCCTGCACTTCGTTTGTTATTTCTTCGCTTGTGTTGTTCTGTGATCTGTTTTCTTGATCCATACCGTGTTTTAATATTTCCTTTCACATATATGCCGCTATATCACGGAAGGTTGAAATAGCTCTTCTTCGAAGTAATTCCAAGGTTAGGATAATAAAGCGGATTCTTTTGCACGTCGTTTATTCTGATTTCGAAATGGAGGTGCGGTCCGGTCGAAAGTCCGGAGTTACCCGACACCGCGATAGGCTGCCTTGCCCTGACCACGTCACCCGCCTTTACCTTTGCGGAATCCTGCGTCAGATGAGCGTAAAGAGTGCTTATACTGTTTCCGTGATCTATAATTATGTACCAGCCGTAGCCGCCTGCCTGATAGCCTACCTTTCGTACAACGCCTGCCCTCGCCGCGTAAACGGTAGCATAGCGCGCGTTTATATCTACACCCTTATGCAGATTCTGCTTGCCGAAAAGATCTCTCCAACCATAAGGACAGGTTATATAAGAGTTGTCAGCAGGCCAGAACCAGTTGTTTGTTTCGAAATCAAGAATGCTCTTGTCTATTCCCTCTATCGAAACGGTAACGTCCGCTATCTCGTCCTTGAGATCCTCGTAGCTCTGCTCCATCATGTCTATAACACTCTGTATAAGCGCAGACTCACGGTTCATCTCGCTGAGCTCTATAACGCACTGCGATACTATCGCATCGTACTTTTCACGCTTTCCCTCAAGAAGCGCAAGCGATTCCTGCTGTGAAAGCTTAAGCTCAACGCACTCGTTGCGTCTGGAGTCAAGCAGCGTACGGTTCTCCTCCGCTTCCTTCAACAGCTTATTATGATATGTCACCAGTGATGTGATATATTCATATCTGTTGTAAAAATCTATTATGCTTTCGCTTTCAAACAAAAAGCTAAAGTAATCAGCATTCTGATTTTCGTGAAGGCTTCTTATCGTCTTTACAAGACTCGCCTCAATATGCTCCTGAGCAGCCTCGATCGCGGCTATCTCGGAATCCAGAGTAGCTATAAGCTCCTCTGTAACCGCCAGAAGCTTCTTTTCTGTGGAAAGCTGCTCTATACAGGTGGTAAGAAGCTCGCTGTATGCCTGCTCCTTAAGAGTGAGGTCGTTGCTGTTTGTAAGCGTCTCCTCAAGAGAAGTGTACATACCGTCAAGCTCTACTGTCAGATTGCTGAGATCCTGCTTAAGCTGCTCGCTCTGCTTTTTCAGTTCTTCTCTCTTTGTAATACTGTTCTCATAATCCGAATAGCTTGCAGCATATGCAAAGAATGCAAGTCCCGCGATAATGATCAAAACGATGAGCGTCGTCACGGAAAGCTTAAAAAACTTATTTTTCATATGATCCCCTTCATGTTATTCAAATATGTATCGGTTATGCCTTGAGATTCTTACGGATAGAAATTATACTTCCCCCAAGACCGCAAAGCATTCCGACCACAAAGAATGCTACCCATATTATCAGCGCAGAGTGACCTATGCTTATGAGCTGAAGCATTCCGAGGGCGTTTTGTACCGCGTTAAGTATGTTTAAATAAAGTATAAGCTGAATCACCGTTCCCAACGTAGACGAGATAAGACCTATTATAAGTCCCTCAAGTATGAACGGCGCAAGTATAAATACATTCGTAGCACCCACGTATTTCATTACCATGATGTCGTACTGTCTGAAGTGAAGTGCAAGCTTTATAGTGTTGACTATAACGAACATACTCGTCATCAAAAGCAATCCGAAGAAGGTAACGAAGACGAATATTACGCCTCGCTTAAAGTTTTCAAGCTTTACCGAAAGGTCGGCGTGGTTGTTTACTCTTCTTACTCCCTCTATAGCGGATATCTCGTAAACGAGCGATCCGATGTACTCGTTATCCACGTACTTTACAACGAACGAGTCGGACAAAGGATTGTCTCCGTTTTGCTCTATATCGTTGAATATGTCACTGTATGAACCGTACTCGTTTATCATATCCTTGAGCGCCTCTTCCTTATCAACGTGATCTACACTTGATACGTTTGACAATGCGCCGATCTTGCTCTCTATCTCGCTTACCTGATCTACCGAAATATCGTAATCACAGTAAACGACTATCTGATTAAGATCTCCGAAGTTCTGAAGATTTGTATCAAGCGTCAGAAGCACAAGGAAAAAGCTTCCCATTACTATAAGACAGCTCATAAGCACCGCCATAGACGTCAGAGACATCGCTGCGTTGTTCTTCATGCTTTGGAAGGTGAGCTGAAGAAAATACAGAAAATCGTACTTTCTCGTTTTCTTCACCGGAGGAGCCTTCTTCGCTTCGTCTATAGTAAGTGTTTCCTTCTGGTCCTTTTCACTATCGGTGCCGCCGCACCCGCAATCCTCGGTAGTATTTACATTCTTGCCGTCAGCGGCATCGGCCTTCACGTCGTCGACCGTAGCGGTTTCAATATCCTTTATGGTCTCTTCTGCCTTCGTGTCCTTTAAATTGTTCTTTTTCATGCAATTCTCCGTATCACGTCAAAAACGTCCGTTTTCGCTTATTTTGTCTGCGCTTATGACCTTGCCGTGGCTGAGTCCGATTATTCTCGCGTTCATCTGCTCAACTATCTTCCAGTCGTGAGTTACAACTATCACGGTCTTTCCGAGCGAGTTTATCTTAAGCAGAAGATTCATTATCTCAAGACTCATATTGGGGTCTACGTTACCCGTAGGCTCATCTGCTATAATTATTTCGGGATTGTTTGCTATCGCTCTCGCGAGAGCTATTCTCTGCGATTCACCGCCCGACAGCTCATGTTGATATCTGTCTGCAGCGTACTGCATATTTACCAACGATAAAAGTGCGGGTACTCTCTGCTTTATCTCCGAATGCGGTGTTCCTACGGCGCGCATCGCAAAAGCAACGTTCTCATAAGCCGTCTTATCACCGAAAAGCATAAAATCCTGAAAAACTATTCCAAGCTTTCTTCGGTATTCCGGAATTCCCTTGTTCGGAATCGTAGCGATATCTACACCGTCTACGAGGATCTTGCCTTCAGATGGCGTCTCCTGTCTGAGCAAAAGTCGCATAAGCGTGGACTTTCCGGCACCCGATGCACCTACGACAAAGACCATCTCTCCGTCCTCAATCTTAAAATTTACGCAATCAAGAGCCACGGCTGTGGGGGAGTACATCTTCGTTACGTTGCAAAATTCAACCATATAGACCTCCAATAAGTCTGACTTTAAACTTGTAAAATATCGTTTTTAGGGAACTGTAAGCTATAATGATCCAAAAATGCATAAATATGTATTTTTTCCAAAATAGCCATAAAACCGAGAAGGGGCATCCCCTTCCCGGTCATAGCATCAATATATCAGAACTTCATAGGCTTTGAGTTGAGGTACTTCTTGACCATCAACGCAACCTTGAAGGTTATCGCGTGCTCGAACTCACGAAGATCGAGGCCCGTGATCTTTTTGATCTTCTCAAGTCTGTAAACGAGAGTGTTTCTATGTACGAAGAGCTTTCTGCTCGTCTCGGATACGTTGAGGTTGTTCTCGAAGAAGCACTGTATCGTCATAAGAGTCTCGCGGTCAAGAGACTCAAGCGTTCCTCTTTTGAACACCTCGGATATGAACATCTCGCAAAGAGTTGTGGGAAGTTGATAGATAAGTCTTCCTATTCCGAGATTGTCGTAGCTGAGAATGTTCTTTTCGGTCTCAAATACCTTTCCTACCTCAATAGCAATCTGCGCCTCCTTGTAGGCTCTTGCAAGATCCTTAAGATTGTCAACGGTAGTGGATATACCTATAGAAACCTTTGAATAGAACTCTGTGCTGAGAGTATCCGCAATATTGGTAGCGATCTTCTCTATTTCCTTAACCTCTATGTTGGGCTTTACTTCCTTTACAAGAACAACGTCCTGCTCACCTACACTGACAACGTAATCGCGTGTTTTGTCGGGGAACATATTCTGAAGCATCTCAAAGGGAAGCATTTCGGGCTTGCCGAGGAACTTTATAAGGAATACGACTCTCACCTCTTCTGTGTTGAAGTGGAGTTCCTTGCTCTTTATGTATATATCACTGGGAAGAATGTTGTCGAGAATAATGTTCTTGATAAACGAGCCCTTGTCATACTTCTCATCGTAAAGATTCTTTATGTTCCCGAGAGATATGGAAAGAAGCTTAGACGTCTTGTCAGCCATCTTATCCTCACCCTCAACAAAAACAATGTACTCTGTCTTCGTACCGTTGCACGTAAGCGGACGGTAAGTAACGCCACCGGACACGAGAATATCAGAGCTGTACGCCATCTCATCCTTTATCTTTGTGCGAAACTCTCCTATCTTTACAAGCTCAGAGCATGCAACTATAACTCCGTTTTCGTCGATAACACCTATAACGCGATCAAGCGCGTCCTTCATCTGATGTATTACTCCCTGGAACAATCTATTCGACATAACCTTTTCCTCTCTTAATATATACGTCCTTATTTCTGAATAGTAAAATTAACGATTAAATGATCTTAAAGTTCAAAATAGCAGCTCATAGCCGCAAGCACGAACGCAGCTGCGCTTTCACACCTGAGTATGCGTTTTCCAAGACTTACGCTAACGGCTCCCGCTGATATGATTGCCTCTGCCTCCTTGGCAGAAAAACCTCCTTCGCTTCCGATTATAACGGCAACGTTCTTTCCGGAAAGATCGTTTCTTGAAAAAAAGTCACCGAGAGAAGCATCCTTTTCGTTTTCATAGCAGAAAAGCACCGTATCGTACTCCGGTATTGCCCTTATCACCTCAGAGAAGGTAAGAGTTCCGCTAACAGTGGGTACCAACGTCCTTCCGCACTGCTTTGCAGCCTCCTGAGCTATCCTGCAACGTCTTACCGTCTTTTTGTCCTCAGAAGAAGCGTCCTTCATTTTTACCGTGCAAAACTCACTCGTAAACGGGAATATCCCACTCGCTCCGCACTCAACGCTTTTCTGTATAACGGTCTCAAGCTTATCGCCCTTTGGCAATGCCTGATATATACTCACCTTGTACGGAGGCTCTCCCGTAGCGCCGAGATCGGCCTCAAGCAACAGTCTGCACTCATCGTCGTGGATAGACGTAAGCTTACACGAGTATTTCGTACTTCCGTCACTTATAACGACTCCGTCCCCTACCGCCATTCTAAGCGATCTCGCTATGTGGAAGGCGTCGTCGCCAATTATGACCGCGGAAGCACTATTTTTGTCAATATTATCACTTTTCACAAAAAATATCGGCATAATGCACCCATAAAAGCAGTATAAATCGTCATTTTTCACAATGATGTCTATATTATATCGCAAAATCACCAATTTGTCAAGTCCTAATTTGTTGCATTTCACGATTTATTTTTATATTCTTTACATATTTAAATGCGTTTCCCGGTTTTTTATGAACAGTTTTTACAACCGCAAGCAAGCACCTAAACGTCGTGATTGAAAGGTATTCTCTCTTTTGCACATTTTTTTAGCAATCAAAAACCGAGAACGACGGTATTTAACGTAAAGTTCACGATTTGTCAATCAATAGTTATTGAATTCGGAGCAAAAAAGTGGTAAATTATATACGCAGTTAGCACTTGGCCGCAAAGAGTGCTAAAAATAACCGAAAGGAGTGAGCTTTTTGTTCGGAAAGGAATTGAGCGACAGAAAAAAGACTATCCTCAAGGCTGTCATAGAGGCCCACATCCTCGGCGGTGAGCCTGTCGGTTCAAGATATATTCTCGAGAACACCGCTCTCTCCTGCTCCTCTGCTACAATCAGAAACGAGATGGCAGAGCTCGAGCAAATGGGCTATCTTGAGCAGCCTCACACGTCTGCGGGAAGAGTTCCGTCGGTGTCGGGATACAGATTTTACGTTGACTGTCTAATGAATCAGTACGCTATGACCTCATACGAGATAGCGCAGATAAACAACGTGCTCAAGAACAAAATGCTTGAGATCGATTCCATACTTGACCTTGCATCAAAGCTTGCTTCCTCGCTTACCAATTATACCGGTATCGCGCTGATGCCTCAGCGAAGTGCTCTGTTCGTTACAAGATACGAAGCGGTATACATAGATGCGAACACCTTCATTCTTATAATGATACTTTCAAACACAGAGGTAAAGAGCAAGCAGTTCGTGCTTCCGTATGAGATATCCAAAGAAACGGTAGAGCGCATCGCGGCAGTATTGAACAACAACATGACAAATCGCACGTCGGACAGGATAACGATGACCACGATGATGCAGACGGAATCCGAGATGGGCGAAAGCTCGACGGACGTGATAAACACTGTCGTACGTTACATCTGCAAGTGTCTTGGTGAAAACGACGTAAGCGCTATGAAGCTGAACGGTCTCAATCACCTTCTTGAGTACCCCGAATATGCCGACTTTGACAAGCTCAAACGTCTTATCGGCAGAATAGAGAGTGGAGAAAACGAGATACGCCGCCTCATGGACGAGGGCGACGAGGGTGTAAACGTATACATCGGCTCGGAAAGTACTATAGAGGAAATGAATGATTCCTCTCTCATATTCAAGCCGATCAAAATAAACGGATACACGGTTGGAGCAATTGGAGTTATAGGCCCTGTGCGAATGGACTACGGAAAGGTGCTCACAATGATAGATAATCTCAGCGGAAGCATCTCGCGTATGATATCCGAAACGAAACTCCTGACCGACACAAGCAACGGGAAGAACGACAAATGATCGATAACTGATAAATGAAAGGATAACACGGTACCAAAATGACGGAAGACATCAAGAACAACGCTCCGAATGAGGAAGCGGTTGCCGATACCGAGGTAAATACCGACGCCGAAGACAAAAAGAAGGCAGAGCACTCGGAAAAGGACAACGAAAAAAAGAAGAAGCAGAAGAAGCTCGAAGCCGAGCTTGCGGCAAAGGAAAAGGAGCTGGCGGAGGCAAACGCCCGCATAGCAGAGCTTGACAACAAG
>JAZSLE010000159.1:0-5004 GCA_045535215.1 Eubacteriales bacterium | reverse complement strand
CTGAGCCACATCTCGTCAACCTCGGCACTTGTAAGACCGAAGATATACATATTATCCTCGCCGACCGCGCCAAGCATTTCTACGTTTGCGCCGTCAAGCGTACCTATGGTCATAGCTCCGTTGATCATGAGCTTCATGCATCCCGTTCCGCTTGCTTCCTTACCCGCGAGAGAGATCTGCTCGCTTATCTCAACGGAAGGAATGAGTCTTTCCGCAAGGCTTACGTTATAGTCCTCAAGGAATACTACGCGAAGCTTCTTGCTTATTACGGGATCCTTCTCTATCTCTGCACCGAGGCAGCAGATAAGCTTTATAATTCTCTTTGCGAGGTCGTATCCGGGAGCCGCCTTTGCTCCGAAGAGGAAGGTACGGGGCTGGAAGGGCATATTGGGGTTATCCTTGAGCTGGATATAAAGACCGATGATATTGAGTGCATTGAGAAGCTGTCTCTTGTACTCGTGGAGTCTCTTTATCTGAACGTCGAATACCGAGTCGGGATCGAGTCTGTTTCCGGTGATTCCGAAGTAGTAGTCGGAGAACGCCGCCTTGTTTTCTCTCTTGATGCTTGCGAGCTTATCGAGGACAGCTTCATCGTCCGCAAACTTCGCAAAGTTGCTGAGAGTGGTGGGGTTCTTTCTGTAGTCGGGCCCGATGCAATCGTCAAGGAGTCCTGCAAGCTTCGGATTGGAGAAGCAGAGCCAACGGCGGTGCGCGATTCCGTTCGTAACGTTATCAAAGCGGTTATGATACATATGGTAGAAGTCCTTGAATACGGTATTTACAAGGATATC
Source organism: Eubacteriales bacterium (assembly GCA_045535215.1). GTDB lineage: Bacteria > Bacillota > Clostridia > Oscillospirales > CAG-272 > SIG640. The sequence goes on along the minus strand of JAZSLE010000159.1, from coordinate 4,213 downwards.
CGAGTGGAGCTTGGAAACTCCGTTTACGGTATGCGATGCGATTACCGAAAGATTTGCCATTCTTATCTGACCGTTGCAGACGATGCTCATATTGGTGATCCTGTTCCAGTTGCCCGGGAAAGCGTCCCAAGCCTGACGGCAGAAGCGCTCGTTGATCTCTTTTACGATCATATATATTCTGGGAAGCTTGAGTCTGAAGAGGTCCTCTCTCCAAGTCTCAAGAGCCTCGGGCATTACGGTATGGTTAGTGTAAGATACAGTTCTTGTAACGATGTTCCAGGCGGTATCCCAATCGAGAGTGTAGTCGTCTATGAGTATTCTCATAAGCTCGGGAACACAAAGTGCGGGGTGCGTATCGTTGATGTGGATAGCTACCTTGTCGGGAAGGTTATCTATTCTTCCGTATACCGCCATGTGATCTCTTACGATGCTCTGCGTGGATGCAGAAGCAAGGAAATACTGCTGTGAAAGTCTGAGAAGCTTACCCTCGGTGTGATTGTCCGAAGGATAGAGCACCTTGGAGATGATCTCCGCGTTCGTGCTTTCTTCAAGCGCCTTCGTGTACTGTCCCTGTGTGAAGAGTCCCATATTAAAGTTCTGTATATCTCTTGCCTTCCAGAGTCTGAGCTGGTTTACAGCCTCACAACCGTAGCCGGATATCATCATATCATAGGGAACAGCCTCTATCTCCTCGCAGTTCTCATAGGTGATCTCGCATCTGCCGTCCTTCCAGTTCTCGTGGACCTGACCGCCAAAGCGCACCTTGAATATTCTGTCTGTTCTGGGGACGAGCCATACCTCGCCTCCGGGGAGCCAGACGTCGGGTATCTCTATCTGCATACCGTCGATTATTCTCTGCTTGAAGAGACCGTACTCGTAACATATAGAGAATCCGATTGCCGGGTAATCGAGTGACGTAAGCGAGTCCATAAAGCACGCTGCAAGTCTTCCGAGTCCTCCGTTTCCGAGTCCTGCATCCGGCTCGCATTCATAAAGAGTTTCAAGGTCGGTTCCATATTCGGAAAGTGCCTCGTTGTATGCCTGTGAAAGCTCAAGATTGTGAAGGTTTGTCTTGAGAGAGCGTCCGAGAAGAAACTCTATGGACATATAATATATTCTCTTCTTCTCTTCTCTATTTACCTGTGTTTTAAAGTCGGCTCTCTTCTGTGTGAGTATATCCTTCACCGTCATTGCACAAGCCTTATACAGCTGGTCCTTTGTCGCCTCCTCGGGCGCTGTTCCGAAATATCTCGCCAGCTTCTGTTTGATGTTTTCTCCTACTTCCCTCACGTTAGGTTTGTAATTCATACGCTGATCTTACCGTTTATCCGCTCCTTGCGGATATGCCTTTCGTTTTTTTATTTAGTGTCCTTCAAAGCCCATTATTTATAGAGCTCGATATACTTTTGGGCGGAGGCAGACCAGGAGAAGTCCTCGTTCATTACCTTGCGGTAGAGTCTCTTCCATCTTGTTCTGTCGCCGTAAAGCTCGAGTGCCTCGCGGATCTTTCCGTAGAGCACGTCTGCGTTACATTCCTCAAAGGTAAATCCGTTGCCCATAACTCTTCCGTCATGCTCGCAATACTGCTTTATGGAATCGTAAAGGCCGCCGGTCTCTCTCGTTACCGGTACCGATCCGTATCTCGATGCGATCATCTGCGAAAGTCCGCAGGGCTCGCTTCTTGACGGCATTACGAATATATCGCTGGACGCGTATATTCTCTTTGCAAGTGACTTATTGAAGGTTATAAGCGCCTTTACTCTTCCCGGATAAGAAAATTCAAGTCCGGAGAAGAATCTCTCGAGCGCGGGGTCGCCCGTGCCGAGAAGAACGAAAACACAATCGGTCTCGTTCATCATTTTGTAAGCTATCTCCGCTACCATATCAAGTCCCTTATGGTACGCAAGTCTGGATATTACCGCTATCATCGGCGTATCCTTCGTTCCGTCGAGTGAAAGCTCCTTCATAAGAGCAAGCTTATTCTTCTGCTTTGCGGCGTAGTGTGCCGGATCAAATCCCATAACGATCTCGGGGTCGTTTGCCGGATCGTAGTACACGTAGTCGATTCCGTTGAGTATACCGGAAAGCTTGTAGGTATTTGCGCAAAGAATGCTGGATAGGCCGTGTGAATACTCGCTTGTAAGTATTTCGGACGCGTATCTCGGGCTGACCGTGCTTACCTTGTCGGCAACGGCAATGGCGCCCTTCATAAGATTGATACGGCCGTCGTTTTCAACTATGCTCGAATACTTGGAGTCAAGCGCGAACACGTCTCCGAGGATGCTCATATCGTATACGCCCTGGTATTCGATATTGTGTATGGTGAACACCGATCTTATACCTCTGTATGCTTCGTTGTTGGCGAAGATGGTCTTGAGGTATATTACGGTGAGTGCAGTCTGCCAATCGTGTGCGTGTAGAACGTCGGGATAAAAATCCATTACCTCCATAAGCTTCATAACAGCCATTGAGAAGTATGCATATCTTTCACCGTCGTCGTAGTGACCGTAAAGAGAATGTCTCTTGAAGTAGTACTCGTTGTCTATAAAGTACCATGTCACGTTGTCGAGTTTAAACTCGTATATACCGCAGTAGAGTCTTCTCCATGCAAGCTCTACCTCAAATGCGGCGGCAAGAGTCATCATCTCTCTGAATTTTTCGTTTATAGCCGAATAACACGGCATTACTACGCGGATGTCCGCCTTATCTCCGTATTCCTTTGCAAGAGCCTTGGGGAGAGATCCGAGGACGTCTCCGAGTCCGCCCGTGGAGGCAAAGGGCACTATTTCAGCACCGGCAAAAAGTATTTTCTTCTTATTCAAAACGATATCCTCCGTTATTTTTTCTTCCGACTGCCGCATTTCTGCGGCAGTCACTGTCGTTTGTTTGGCCTATCAGATCATACTTCCCTTGGATATAAAGAAAGGAAGCGTTTCGTGTCCGCTGAGACTTCTGCCGTCGCGGATAACTACGTTTTTATCGGTTATAACGCAGTTGAGTGATGTGTTGTTGCCTACGTAGGTTCCCTGAAGAAGCACGCAATTCTTTACTACGCTTCCCTTGCCTACCTTTACGCCTCTGAAGAGTATGCTGTTTTCAACGGTACCCTCGATAACGCATCCGTCCGCGATAAGCGAATTCTTAAGGAGTGAGCCGGGTCTGTAGCTTGTAGGTGCGGTGTTTCTTATCTTTGTGTAGATGTTTCTGTTATCGCTCTTGAGCAATCCGTTTCTTATATCCGAATCAAGCATCGCCATACTTACGCTGTAGTAGCTTGCGAGCGAGGATATTCTTGCGTAGTAGCCGTCGTACTTATAAACGTTCATACGGGTCTTTGCGAGATTATCCTTCATAAGATCAAGATAGAAGTGTCTGTGACCGTGAGCCATACCGTCGAGAAGGAGCTCCGAGAGGTAGGTTCTGTTGAAGACGAAGATGTTAAGGCTGACGTCTCCCGCCTGCTCAAGATCGAGCGGAGATATCATCTTGAAGCCCTTTACTCTTCCATTCTCGTCGGAGTCTACAAGGTAGGTCTGCTCAATATCGTCCGGACTTACGCACTCGTGTCTTCCGGTAACCACAGTAGCGTCCGCGCCGCGCTGCTCGTGCTGCTCGATGACCTTGCGGAGATCTATGTTGATTATAAGGTCACTGTCCGAGATAACGATGTATTTTTCCTTTGTGTGGTTGATGAAGCTCATTACACCGTAAAGCGCTTCAAGTCTTGTGGAATACACCTTGCCTGCGATACGGTTGTCGTATGCCGTAATGAAGGGAGAAAGTATCTTGATACCGCCCGTTCTTCTTGCAAGGTCCCAGTCCTTTCCCGTACCGATGTGGTCAACGAGAGACTGATAATTGTAGTGGGTGATTATACCTACGTTTGTTATATCCGCGTTTACCATATTGGAGAGCGCAAAGTCTATAAGGCGATATCTGCCCGCGAAGGGTACGGATGCCATAGATCTTACCGAGGTAAGCTCGGGGAGAGCGCTGTCGTGTATGTTGGAAAAAATCAAGCTTGCTGCGTTCATATTCTTTTCCTCCTCATATTACCGGTGTGTAGAGCATATCGCCGGGTGCGACAGTCTCTCCGCCTTTGATAACGTTCTTTGCGCCGATGAGAGTGATCTTATCCGAACAGGGAGTCTCGCAACCGACTTTTGCTCCCGCCTCGACACAAACGTGGTCAGCGAGTATCGAATTTCCAACG
>JAZSLE010000091.1:0-4561 GCA_045535215.1 Eubacteriales bacterium | reverse complement strand
TTGAGGGATCGACTCATATTAAGCACATCTATAGCCGTACCAAGATCACCGCACGAAAGATCCCCCATAGCCTTTTCCGTAAGATTCGGGAGAACTTCGCAAAGCTTGGCCCTCGAGTTATACACAGTTTCCGCACCGGCGAATGCGGCAACGATAGCTTTCGCATTTATCTTATGCTTCAATATTTTTTCGGCAAGCCATATATCGTGTATAGATTTCACGACGATTCCTCCTCAAATATCACTTGTAGGCTCATTTATTATCTGTTTGTCTTTTCTGCTCCCACGCGCACACCGCGGCGGCAACGCCCGCATTAAGAGACTCACAGCCGGGGCCCGAATACATGTCAATGTAAACGCACGTATCCGCGGCGGAAAGCATAGCGTCCGAAAGTCCGTGTCCCTCGTTTCCGATCACAAACAAGTCACTCTGCGAAAGGCAAGCCTTACTCAACGGCACCGACTCTCCGTAAAGAGCGGTCGCGAGAATACGGTAGCCGTCCGACTTGAGCGCGGTAAGCTCCGCAACAAGATCGTTGCATACTTGCACGTCCAAAGCGAAAACCGCTCCCATAGAGCTTCTTATCACCTTAGGCGAAAGTATGTCCGCACAATCCGAGCTGAGCATCAGCCTGTCGACTAAAAAAGCCTTACATGTTCTTATTATCGTACCGAGATTTCCCGGGTCTCTGACAGACTCAAGCGCCATTATTCTCTGCGCCTTTTTCTTAAAGAGAACCGATGTATCAAAAAAATCTCTTCTTATTATTTTACCACTTTTTTCGGATTTGTCAAGATACTTTGCAATACAAATTATTCCCTCCGGTGCATTTTCATCGCTTATCGCCGAAAAAACACCCTCCTTTATGCAGATGACCTCTGCGCAAAGCACCTCTCTCCAATCGGTACATAACGAGTCCATAGACGCAAAAATGCTTGCGCTGTCCTCGCTGCGAATAAGTATTTTATCTATTTCAACGCCGCATTTTACAGCCTCGCAAAACAGCTTAAGCCCGTCAAATCTGTACGAAAAGGACCCCTTTCGTCCCTTTGATGTGAGCAAAAATTGAGCGTACTTTACGATATCATTCTTCCTTGACGTGATCTCAATGCTTGAAAAATCAACCATTTTCGCACTCCTTCCGGTAAATATAAATCCTCCTAAAAATGAAGAAAAACCCGGCATATATAACCGGGTTGTTTTCTTAAAGCGCAGCCTTAGCTTTTTCTACGAGCTCTGCAAATACTTCCTTATTGGAAACTGCAAGCTCAGCAAGCATTTTACGATTGAGGTCAATACCTGCTTTTTTAAGACCGTTCATGAATCTGGAATAGTTGATTCCGTTTACCTTAGCCTGTGCCGAGATTCTTGCGATCCAAAGACGACGAAAATCTCTCTTCTTCTGCTTGCGGCCTACGAATGCATAGTTGCCGCTCTTCATTACAGCCTGCTTAGCCATCTTGAAGTGCTTACTCTTTGCACCCCAATAGCCCTTAGCTGCCTTCAAAACCTTATTTCTTCTCTTGCGCGTCATCATTGCGCCCTTAACTCTAGCCATTTCAAATACCTCCGTTCAATTACTTCTGTATCAAAGCTCTGACATTAGCTGCCATAGCCTCGCTCAAAATTGCTCCACCTCTGAGCTGTCTCTTTCTCTTAGGTGTCTTCTTGCCGAGCTTGTGACGGCGGTTTGTGTGGTTAAGCTTTACCTTTCCGTTTGCTGTGACGGAAAAGCGCTTGCATGATGCTCTGTGTGACTTTACCTTTCCCATGATTAAAACTCCTTAACTTATTATTTAGTCCCCCGATACGGTGCATGGATAACCGTACACGGTTTGTTAGAACTCTTGATTTGTATTTGTCGGGACCCTAGTCCGCAAACATATCTTACTTCACCTTTTTGGGTGATACCACCATACTGAGGATCTTTCCGTCAAGCACGGGCTTCTTATCCACGGTACCGAATTCCGAGCAAGCCTGCTCAAATCTATCCATGGTCTCGCGTCCGAGTGCTATGTGAGCGATCTCTCTTCCCTTGAATCTCATGGCAACTCTCACCTTGTTTCCGTCATCGAGGAAACGGTGAGCGTGCTTTACCTTTGTCTCAAAGTCGTGCACGTCTATACGGTAAGAAATTCTGATTTCCTTAAGCTCAACCGTCTGCTGACGCTTGCGGGCTTCCTTTTCCTTCTTTTCCTGCTCGAAGCAGTACTTACCGAAGTCCATTATCCTGCATACCGGCGGCTCTGCCTGAGGAGCGATAAGAACAAGGTCGTATCCCTCATCCTCTGCGATAGCCAATGCCTTAGCGGGCTCCATTATTCCGAGCTGCTCGCCATCGCTGCCAATTACTCTTACCTGCGGTGCGGTGATCTCTTCATTGATCTGCTGCGTCTTCTTAGTGTTAATACCCAAACACCTCCGTTTCGGTTTGACCGACAAAAAATGTGCGGAAGGCATACCTCCCGCACACAAAACACATCAACGCACAAAGCGCTGTAACAGTTTGTATTCTACCCGTAAAGCCCTTTTGCATACAGGTGAGAGCGGAAGCTCTGCTTTATTCGCCGTATTATTATACCACACCCGAGTCGATTTGTCAATACCTTTTTCGTATTTTTCCTCGCGAAAGCAAAACTTTTTTCCAATCCTGAAAACTGCATTTTTGAGGCGCTATTTACTTTGCGGTCACAATTTATGCAATGTGTACAATCAAACCGTCCAAATGCGCAGCGTTTTCTGCATTTGCTACACAATGTAGAATTTTCGCTTAAAAAATCGTGCGAAACGACGAAGACTTTTTTGCAAAAAAGCCTTTACAAAACGCGAACTTTGTGGTATAATCTCTACACCGAAAGCAATGCGGCAACTGCTGACGGTTCAAAAGAGTGTATCTTGCTCTAATTCTCATAGCGGAGTGTCAAACTCATGACACCAACACGCTGTAGTACTGGGCAATATGCACTCGTTTTTGTTTTTTTGAGGCAAAAAACTATATTGTATAATTATTGTAAACAAATTTCAAAACCTATAGAAAAAGCGCCCTTTTTGTGGTATAATTAATAGAAATATTATGATTAATAAGCGCTACGGCGCAGGAGATAAACAGAATGCAGAAACCGGAAACGATCACAACCTCGATAATCCTTTTAAAAAATGCAATAGTTTTCCCCGGAGGAAGATACACCTTCGTGGCATCCGACTCACACGACAAGAAGGCGGTCTCGTACGCTGCCGCCAAGGGAGGAGCTCTTCTCCTCGTTCCCGCGATGTACAGTGAGGACTCTGACACTCCCCAGAGAGTTCTTAACGTTGCGTGCGTAGCTATAATAGAAAACATATCCGACGGCGAAAACGCCTCCATAGTCGTGACAACACGTCCGGTAAGACGCGTAAAGATAGACACAACGGCGGTAACGTCGGGAGTAAACACCGCGACCGCAATATACACTCAGTCCAACGACGTACTCTCCGCAGAGGACGACGCCCGTATCCGCGAGGAGCTCATGAAGGGTGCTACCGCAAATATAGACCTCTTCAGAATACGCTTTTCAAACGTATCGCTCGAGGCACTCCCGAAGGACATCCCGCTTGACGCGCTTTGTGATTTCATCTCGTCAAACGTCCTCATCTCACTTGATGCAAAGGAAGAATCCTTCACAACGTTTGATATCAGTGAAAGAGCGGTAGCGGTTGCATCGGGACTCGCGTCCGAGGTTGAAATACTCTCGCTTGAGAGAGATCTTCTCGAAAGAGTCAAGGAAAGCCTCGGCGACAGTCAGAAGAATGCCTTTCTCCGCGAGCAGATGAGAATAATAAAGCAAGAACTCGGCGAGGACGAGCCGGACGACGTAGACGAGCTCGGAGAGCAGATAGAATCCTCTCTCTTCTCCGAGGAAATAAAGGAAAAGCTTCTCAAAGAGCTGCGCAGAATGGCGGCATTCCATTTCGGCTCACCCGATCACGCCGTAATAAAGACCTACCTTGAGCTTTGTCTGGAGCTTCCCCTTGAAAAGCCCGCTCCGACGGTATACGACATAGCACATGCAAGAAAGATACTTGACGACGATCACGACGGTCTCGATGATATTAAGGAAAGAATCATTGAATTCCTCTCTGTAGCCAATCTCAAGCCGGATGCCCCCCTTCAGGTGCTCTGCCTTGTAGGCCCTCCGGGCACGGGTAAAACAAGTGTAGCAAAGTCCATCGCAAGAGCAATGGGACGTGCGTACACGAGAGTTTCGCTCGGCGGAGTGAGAGATGAATCAGATATTCGCGGACACAGAAAGACCTACGTCGGATCTATGCCCGGAAGAATAATAAACGCCTTCATACAGGCAAAAACGACTAATCCCGTAATCCTTCTCGACGAGGTGGATAAAATGGGACAAAGCCATAACGGAGACCCCGCGGCGGCACTTCTCGAGGTGCTTGATATGGAGCAGAACGTAAACTTCAGGGATCACTATCTTGAAATACCCTACGACATATCCGGAGCGCTCTACATAACCACAGCAAACACGCTGTCCACGGTACCGCGTCCGCTTCTTGACAGAATGGA
>JAZSLE010000174.1:0-5016 GCA_045535215.1 Eubacteriales bacterium | reverse complement strand
CTTTACCAAAGATCGCTTATCTGGAATTTACTCCATCCCGCCTTCTCATAATCTCCGTCGATGGGCATTACTCTTCGCAAAAGTGCGGCGGTCTGCACCGACGCCTTTCTCCTTGCGTAGGTGTACGTGCCCTCAAAACAACAAACCGCGGTAAGAGTCACGAACGGCATTCCCTTTGACAGCGTGTGCCACGTGGTGTGCATGATGCCGAGCATATTCTCCGCGCATACTGTGGATACCGCGGCGTGAATAGGCTCGGTACCGCGATCCCACGGCGCAATAAGACATTCAAATCCCGCGTTCTTGAATACCGAAGCGGTCTCTACGGGAGCCTTCTTTACGTCGTATTGCCAATCCGCGATTATAATGCGCTTGTCAAGTAATTCAAGAAAGAGAGACTCTATTTGTGCAGACGGTGTGTTGCAGGTGTATTTGTTATCCACGTAGTGTGGGTGCCTGTATAAGAGCATATCCCCCCATATTATAGCCTTGCGTCCCTTTGCACGAAGATCGGCCGCAGTTTCGTTTATGTAGTCGCAGAGAATTGCCGTGTTCTCTCTCGAAAGATCAAATTCGTATGCCTCGTCAAGACCAATGTGGAAATACGAGCCCTCACCGCAAAGCTCTATAAGCTCGCTACGTATGGATGCAAGCAACGCCCTTACCTTCGGCTTCATTATATCCCAACACCACCCATCCTCGCTGAAATAGGATTGAAGAGACGGATCTTGATCGAGTACAACGTGCTTTCCGTGCATTACGCGACCTGCGGATGCGTGTCCCCAATGATTGAACATCGGTATGATCTCAAGTCCGAGATCATTCGCCTCGCGTATCAGTGGACGTATCTCCTTCTTTGTAAAGGCTGAGCTCCACGCCAGCTCCTTTTGACAGTCGTACTTCAGCATACCCCAAAATTCAAGCACAAGGTGAGTGTATTTCAAGGCGGCGCATACGCGTATAAATCTTTTTATCTCCCACCGCTCTGTTTCGGGGAAAATGCAGAAATGCACCATTCTGCTTTTTATGGCGGCAGAATCCTCTATCCTGCAAAAGCCTATTTCAGATATCTTCGTATCTACCGCGCGTATGCGGTCTATGAGGGTCATAAAGCCGCGAACGAGATCCGCCTTGCTTTTCGCAAGAAGACATATTCCGTTTTCGTCAACGTTTATCGAATACTCACTATCCGAAAGCGGTATCGCCGCTGTGCTTCCTATAGAGAATATAAGCTCGTCCGTCACCGAAATTGAAAGAGAGGATGCATGGTAGGAGAAATTATACCAGAATTCCTTCAGTACCTCCTTGTCAAGACAGGCGTTTGCGCGTGCATTTGCTATCGCAGGAAGAGTAAAGCTACCGTGTGAAACCGAAATATGCTTAGGAGTGAATATCATAAATAGCCTCCGAATATCGTTTTTTTTAGTATAACACAATTTTATTGCAATTTCAACCCGTTTTTTAAGCATAAGGGTGGACTTTTCGGTCACATCGTGGTATAATATTGGTGAGAGGTGATGTTATGCTGTATAATTTTGACGAGCTGTCCTTTTCTGTTCTCTCGGTTGAACGATTTACCCATAAAAAGGGCAGTTTTTCGGTAAAAGCGCGTCCGTATGCCGCTCTTTCCTTCAGGACCGGCGGAACGGGAGCATTCAAGGTGAGCGGAGTCGAATTTATCTCCGATGAGGGTGACATCGTGTTTATTCCCGCCAATACGCCGTACGAGGTGAACTATTCGGTCAGCGAAAGTATAGTCGTGCATTTTAGCGAATGTAATTATTATGATACCGAGCATATTCGGATCAAAAGCAAAGCGCTCGTTTCACTGAAATTCTCGCAAATGCTTTTGCATTGGTCGGATTCACATTCGGTAAACCGAGCGAAAGCGGATATCTACGATATACTCAGTACGGTTGAAAACGATAAACGGACTGCGATAACCAACGAGGCGGTCGAATCCTGCATACGCTATATAGACTTGAATTTTTGCGATCCCTCGCTTACAGTTGAGTCGGCGTGTGAGCTTTCTTTCATAAGCGTTTCAACCCTCCAGCGGGCATTTTCAAAGCATTTCGGTGTATCCCCGAAGCAGTATCTCATCAAGCTCCGTATGAACAAGGCAATAGAGCTTCTTACGAATACGGATAAGCCGATAAAGGAAATATCCTTTGAATGCGGTATATGCGACGAGAAGTATTTTTCGCGCATTTTCAGAAGGATCTACGGATATTCTCCCTCCCTTTTAAAGGGCGGAAGGAACGTATAATAAAAGGGCAATATCAAATCGAGCTTGAGCATCGATGATATTGCCTTTTATATTTTATTCAAAATGAATTATAAGAAATGCCGTAGGCTCGGGCAGGGATATCGTGCATATTCCGTCCTTGAGCGACAGCACTGCATGACTTTCGTTGAACGGAGTGTATACCTTCGGGAGCTTGTCTGTCCTTATCCTTACCGTTTGTGTTACGTTTATCGGCGCAACGCGGTTAATGTAATTTACGCGGCTTCGGTGGAAGCGCATTTCATCAAGCTCATGGTCTATGTCGGTGTCAAAGTCCTCTGCGAGCATACGAATTGTTATCGCCCCGTTATGCTCAAAGAATGTTACGAGGTAGCCGTCCGATTCGATAAGCTCTGCGGGAATAGGTCTTACGAATTCTCTTGCAAGTGACAAAAGCCTGTCGGTCAGACATCCTTCGCTTATTCTCAGGGGATTGTAGAACAGCCCTTCGGATATTTCCACCCACTCTGCCTCTTTCACATCGGTATGAAATTCGGTGTTCTTCAGCCATAGAGGCTCCTTGTATTTTACACCCCCGGGGTCGCTTCCAAAGAAGCTTACGGGATCGTCAACGTGGGGAGCAGAGGGGAGATCGTACACGTTATTACAACCGTCTAACGCCGACGGACCGTATACAAGCGCCTTGCCTCCGCTTGCAAGATACTTCTTGAGCTTCTCCTTTTCCTCCTCTCTCATGGCAACGGGAGAAGGGATCAACAGTAGCGGATAACGATCCGCGTCCTCGGGAATGTCAAAAACGGTGTGCGGACTTATTCCCGCGCTGAAGAAAGTACTGAGAGTCTTACTGTAATCAAGATAATAACCCTTGTCGGAGTTTCCGAAGAAGGTGTTCGTTCTCGACTCGTAGGAGAAATATACGCCTAACTGTGCTATTTGTTCACCGCAAAACAGCTCCGGATGATTCTTTTCAAAGTTAAACGCACGCCCGATGATATCCCATTCATCGGGAAGCGTGTCAAGTATGTGGTCGGGAAGACCCAAGCGCGCCTTCAGTGTGGAGAACCAACAATCCGATCCGAGCATCATATTTACCGCCCAGACGATATTTGCCGTATCTTCGGTAAATCCGAAGCCCGTACCGAAGCAACGTGTACCTTTTTCACGAGCGGCGGCCTGATGATGAGATGCGCTTGTAAGTCTCTCTGAGATACTTACGTTCGTAGTCTGATCGTCGTTTTTATAGGGAGGTGTGTTTCCGACCATTTCAAGATTGACGTAATTGCATCCCCGCAAAAAGACTCGGGCATCCGCGCCCTTGTTTACCGCGCCCGGCTTTGCGCTGTTTGATCCGCAGGTAGTAAGCACGAGGTCCTTCGGAAGCGCCCGGTTCAACTTCATAAAAAAGTCTCCCGACGCGTCAAAGCGCATATTAAGCCATTCTATCCACGCAGGGTTGTCCCAATTGCCCCAAAAGCGTCGGTCATCCATCACGGGAAGCTCAATTCCCGTCCTTGACTTGAATTCGGCTCTGCAATGGGGACAAGCGCAGGAATTGTATCTCATATAATGCACGGGATCGTCTGCGGAAAGCCCCGTTATGCCGGTATCTCTTACAAGTCCTTTTGCGTAATCGACGTAGGATTCAACGAAATCGGGATTTCTGTAGCAGAAGCCCTCGGAGGCATATTGCGGATAATATACCGGCTTGCCCGTCTTTACGTCGATCATTCGCCAATCATTGAGACGCTTTCCTCTGTACTCCCACGATGCCGCCGCCTCTCTTGACGGCGAGAAGGGAAGATGCGGACGGCTGTGAAGCATAACGTGTCGCATTTCCTCCTTGGTGCTGTAGCGATGTATTAGATTGACGGAGTGATGATCCCAAAGTTCTAATCCGCAAGCCTTCAGCTCCTCGGATACTGCGGCTATGTAGTCGTGAAGTATCGTAAAGTAGGGCATATAATCCCATCTGAAATGTGCACCGAAGAGCATTGCGGTGCTTATACCTGCCTCCGCCATCGCTTCCGCGCGCCTCTTTATACTGTCAAGCGTGTCACCGTTCGGCCAATAAAGCTCGTTCCATTTTACCCACCACGTTGCAATACGCTTTCCGTTACCCTTAGGATCCATATTCATCGTTCCCCCTTGCTGCAGCCTCGACCGCCTTTTTTATATTCCATTCGTTCTCATTCAGGAGTTTTATCGCGGTGTCTTCACCGCATCCGAGTATCTCCGTAACGATACGTACCACTCTTCTTTCAAGCTTCTCGTTCGTCGGAGAGAGATTTATCATCATGTTCTCGTATACCTTACCCGTCTTGACCATAGCGCAGGTTGACAGCGTGTTCAAAACTATCTTTTGCGCTGTCCCCGCCTTGAGTCTTGTAGAGCCCGTGAGCACCTCAGCGCCCGTGTCGGTAAATATGGGAATATCGGCAACGCGAAGCACCGACGTGCCGTCGTTACTGCTTATTCCGACCGTTATACATCCAAGCTTGCTCGCGCTTTCCATCGCACCTACGACGAAAGCGGCGTTTCCTGCGGCGGATATGCCCACAACAACGTCACCTGCAGATACGTTGTTTTCCGCAATTGCGGCGCATCCGTTTTCGTAGGAGTCCTCCTCCTTTTCGCCCGCGCGGAACATCTTTTCCTTTCCGCCCGCAATGATTCCGTTTACAACGTCGTAGGGAACGCCGAAGGTAGGAGGGCATTCCGATGCGTCTATAACACCGAGGCGTCCCGAGGTTCCCGCACAAGTCGGATCG
>JAZSLE010000207.1:0-11731 GCA_045535215.1 Eubacteriales bacterium | reverse complement strand
GGGAACCGAGCAGCATTAAGCGGTGCGTTCCGTGTGCCGCGGGTCTGCCGGATCTGAGCCGGCTGCCGGCGTAACGGACATAGCGCATCATTCGAAGCTGGGTGTACAGTCTTGTCAAGAGCCATAAAAGCTATTCTGACGGGGAGGAAAAGCTGCGTGTATCAGGCTTTGTACCGTAAGTGGAGGCCCCAGACCTTTGATGAGGTCATAGGGCAAAAACACATAACGGAAACGCTTAAAAACCAGATAAAAACCGGGCGGCTTTCACATGCCTATCTGTTTATAGGTACCCGTGGCACCGGTAAAACCACCTGTGCAAGAATACTTGCCAAGGCGGTCAACTGCGAAAGCCCAGTAAACGGCAACCCATGCGGCCGGTGTGCCGCCTGTCGTGCCATAAGCGCAGGAACGGTGCTGGATATTGTGGAGCTGGATGCTGCTTCCAATAACGGCGTTGACAATGTGCGCGCTCTGCGTGAAGAAGCGGTGTTTTCCCCCGCCACGGTGAAAAAACGTGTGTACATCATAGACGAGGTACACATGCTTTCGTCAAGTGCGTTCAATGCCCTTCTCAAGACGCTTGAGGAGCCGCCCGCGCACTGTATCTTCGTTCTTGCGACAACAGAGCTCCACAAGCTTCCGTCGACTATAATATCAAGATGTCAGCGCTTTGATTTCAGAAGGATCTCTATAGACAACATTTCAAGACGACTCAAGTACATCGCAGACCACGAGGACATATCGATAGACGACACGGCGGCGTTTATGATAGCGAGATATGCCGCAGGCGGAATGAGAGACGCTATATCTCTCTTTGAGCTCTGCGCCTCCACAAGCAGGTCTGTAACTCCCGAGATCGTTGAATCGATAATAGGTTCAAGCGGAAGAGAGAGCACAGAGGAGATCGTAAAGGCGATTGCAGGAAAGAATTACGAGGCACTCTTTGATGCGGTACACAACACCGTAATGAGCTCAAAGGAGCTTAACGTTCTCTGGCAGGAGCTTATGGACTATTACCGTGATATGGTAGTATGCAAATACGCGCCCGATCCCGCAAAGTATCTTGATCTTACCGAGGTACAGATGGAGACTCTTACGAAAAATGCTTCGCTCTTCAGTAAGGCGGACATTCTCCATCAGAGCTCGCTTCTTGAGGATGCTTACTTTGAAATGCTCAGATCTCCGTCCTCGAAGAGATCTGTTGCGGAGCTTTGTCTTATAAGACTTTGCGATCCTGCACTCGACACGTCAAACGAAGCGCTCCTTAAAAGGATAGAGGCGCTTGAAAACAAGATATCCGAAATGTCGTATGCCCCGATGCAAGCTCCCGTTCAAGTACAGCCCGAAGAAAGAGTTGAACAAGAAAAGCAAGACAAGCCGGCGGCTCGTCCCGAAGCCGTAGCCACGCCTGAAAGAGCTCCCGTTCAAGCTCCCGCAAAAGAGCCGGCAAGGCAGGTTAGATTCAAGCAGACGGCAGAGCTTATAGAGCGTCTGCAGAAGGACGGCGAGCTTATGCTTGCATCCTTCATAGAGCAGTGCAAGATAGTACGTGACGGTGATGATAAGTTCGTTTTCGTTGCAGACAACAATTTCGTTATAATGCAAATAGAGATAAGCAAGCAGGTGCTTGCAAAGAATTTGTCTCCCATCGTTGGCAAGGCGATATCCGAAAAAAGCATATCCGCTACGCTCGGAGGCACAGACGATAAGCACGATCCGTTCGACGATATGTAATCATTTCACAGCGATGCTGTGTATTCACAAAGATATTAAAATATGAAATTGAAAGGCGAAATGGTATGAAAGCAAGAATACCGAGAGGAATGGGCGGCGGCCCTCAGAATATGAACGCAATGCTCAGACAGGCACAAAAGCTTCAGGAGGATATGGCTGCACTTCAGGAGGATCTTAACTCAAGAGAGTACGACGTACGTGCAGGCGGCGGAATGGTAGAGGTAAAGATCACCGGTACAAAGGAGATCCTTGAGATCAACATACAGCCCGAAATAGTGGATCCCGACGACATAGAGACACTTCAGGATATCCTCGTAGCAGCTGTTAACGAGGCTATAAAGAGAGTAGACGAAACAAACACCGCTGAAATGGATAAGCTCACCGCAGAGAGCGGTATGCCCAATATCCCCGGAATGTTCTGATATGTACGGAAGCATTGAATCACTTGACAGACTTATAGAAAAGTTCGCTTCTCTTCCCGGTGTCGGCAAAAAGACTGCGGAAAGACTCGCATATGGACTTATAATGTCCTCTTCGGAAAACGTTCAGGACTTCGCTGAGGTTATGCTCACCGCAAAGAACGGAATACATTTCTGCCCCGTATGTCAGTCACTTACCGACAAAGAGGTTTGTCCCGTATGTGCGGACGGCTTCCGAGATCATTCTCTGATCTGCGTTGTTGAGGACCCGAAGGTAGTTCTCTCGTTGGAAAAAATGAAGAAATTCAACGGTGTTTATCACGTTCTCCACGGTTCGATATCGCCGTCACACGGTATGACACCGGACAAGCTCAAAATAGGAGAGCTTCTCGAAAGAGTTGCGGCTGGAGGCATCAAGGAGGTAATCCTTGCCACCAACGCTACCTTTGCAGGTGACACGACCGCACTTTACATAGCACAGCTTCTCAAAGAGTACGACGTTAAAACCACACGTCTCGCTTACGGTATCCCCGTCGGTGCAGACCTCGAATATGCGGACTCGATAACTCTTTTCAAGGCTCTTGAGGGACGCCGAGAATTCTGAGGCTGCGAAAAAAGAGAGCCGCATAAGGCTCTCTTTTGCATTACCGTAAAAATCACAGTATAAAAAACGAAAGGAACGGACATAAAAATGATAAAGATACTTATGATAGGCAACAGCTTCGGACAGGACTCACTCCGCTACCTTCACGGTATATTCCGTGCGGCAGGCATAAACAGTAAGGTAGTAAACCTTTATATAGGAGGCTGCTCGCTTTACAGACACTACAGAAATATGCTCAGCGAGGAAAATGCATATGAATACGAGATAAACGGATATCCCACCGGATTACACGTATCTCTCAAGGATGCGCTTCTCTCGGATGAATGGGATTACGTCGGACTTCAACAGTGCAGTCCGAAAAGCGGCGATCCCGACTCGTATCTTCCCTTCCTTCCTGAGCTTTGCGCGTACGTCAGACGCCTCGTTCCCCACGCAAAGATATGCATAAACAAAACCTGGACGTTTGCTCACGAATGTCCACGCTTCGGACTCACTGCGTTCAGCTCTCCCGAGGAGATGCTTCCTGCTATCGATGAATGCTACGAAAAGGCGGCAATGATCGCAGACGCTCATATACTTATACCGTCGGGCGATGCAATGGCGCTGCTTTACGAAAAGCACAAGGCAGCAATATACCGTGACGGTTTCCACTGCAACAAGGGATTCACACGCTATATGCTCGGATGCGTATGGTATATGTCCATCACTGGAAACAGTATTGTAGGAAATTCGTTCAGAGATCTTGACGTTCCAACCGATGAGTCTCTCATTGAGGATGCTCAGGATGCCGCTATAACGGCGGTAGTAAACGCGGGGCTGCTTGACTGATATGAATCTCAAAAGTATTGAATACATTCTGTTCGACCTTGACGGTACGATAACAGACTCAAGCCCGGGAATATCAAACTCGTGCAGATACGCTCTCCGAAAGTTCGGAATAGAGCCTCCTCCCACCGAGGATTTCCACAGATTTATAGGACCTCCGCTTGCAGAAAGCTTTTCCAAGTATTACGGAATGAGTGACGAAGAGGCGGATATTACGGTAACATACTACAGAGAATACTACAAAGAGCGCGGTATAAAGGAGATCTCGCTTTACGACGGTGTAAAGGAAATGCTGAGAGATCTTCACGCCGCAGGTAAAAAGCTGATTCTTGCAACATCAAAGCCCGAGGTGTTTGCGAAGATGATCCTTGCAGATCTCGGTATCGACCGTTACTTCTTCTTTGCGGCAGGTGCGCTTTTCACTCGAGAGAGAAACGAAAAAGACGAGGTCATCGCTTACGCGGTGCAAACACTCGGTATTGACACGTCAAAATGCATTATGGTCGGAGACCGCGAAAACGACGTCATCGGAGCAAAGAAAAACAACATGTACTCCTGCGGCGTTTTGTACGGCTTCGGCTCATACGAGGAGCTTAGCGATGCCGATCTTACGGTAAGCACTGCAGCTGAATTTACAAAGCTTATGCTCGAATAAAAAAGCAAGGCACGCCGAGGCGTGCCTTATTTGTATTTATTCGGTTTCGGGAGCCGTAGTTTCCTCAGGTGAAGATGTCACGTCACCCGTATCTGCGGCAGTCGTGTTTTTCTTCTGCTCCTCTTTTTCAAGCTCCTTCAAATACTCGTTGTAGTACTTCTCTGCTCCGTCGTGAAGCGGAACGGGAAGTCCCGTCCACATATTCTTGGGAGTTATCTCCGCAGAGAGATCGTGGTACATAAGGTACGTATCCTCCGCAAGCCGCTTTGTGATATTGTATACCGACGCATTATCTACGTTATCGGAAACAAGCAATACGGCGTTCAAGGCGACCGTATTTATACTTGTCTTCAATACGTTATAGGTCTTCTTAGCGATATGGCAGGGTCTGAAGTAAGAGTGTCTTGCGCAAAGCTCCTCTATAACGCTGTCATCAAGTCCGACAAGTACGAATCTCGCCTTTGATGAAAGCTTAGAAACCGTGGTCGTGGGTGCTCCGGATATAACGAAAAACGCGTCTATCTCTCCGTTTTCAAATGCGGTAACGCTTTCATTAAGAGAAAGCTCGTGCTTTTCATAATCCTTGACACCGGCTGCGACAAGCACCTGCGTTGCTATCATCGCGTTTGCGGAGTCCTTTACACCGACGGATATTCTTGCACCCGAAAGCTCGGAAAGGCTCTTTGTACCGTCCTTTGCAACGATGTGGACCGCTTCGCCGTAAAGTGCGGCTATCGCGGAAAATCCGGTCATCTTCTTGCCCTCGTAAACGCCGCTGCCGTTAATTGCACTGTAGGCTATATCCGCGCGGACTATAGCCAAATCAGCGCTTCCGTTTTTCAAAGCATTGATATTTTCCTCGTAGCCCTCGCTGGTTCTTACGCTTATTTTCGCCTTATACTTGGTGGGGTCCTTCTCACCCTCGGTATCCTCTATATCGACGAACATATCCGAAATATCGTTTCCGATGTTGTAATATGTTCCACGCTCGCCACCCGTAAGCAGTATATAGTGCGGAAGGTCCGCACATGCGCAGAGCAATGCAAGGCAAAGCGCAAGCATACCTATAAATGCAACAGCTTTTTTGTTCATACGGATCCTCCTGACTTTTTTGCTCGCTCCATTTTCTATATTATACAACTTTTCAATCGCTAATACAAGTCTTTTTTAACGAATTAATACTTTTTTTACACTTCGTTTAGTTAAGAGGCCCCCCTTTTTACCAAAAATCAGTGTCAATATTGACAAAATCGCGTTTGTATGATATAATATCTTAACCTTAAATGGAGGTATTCGTTATGAAAATAAAGGTAATGACATTTAATCTCAGAGTAGAGGCAAAAGTAGACGGCATCAACACGTTTGAAAACCGCAAGGGCCGTGTCCTTGAGATAATAAAGAATGAGGCTCCCGATCTTATCGGATTCCAAGAGGCCGCTAATCATATGCGCGTGTTCCTTCGCAACAATCTTTCCGAATACACTGTTCTCGGATGCGGAAGAGATAAAAACTACTACGGCGAGTCCACGATACTGGCGATAAAGAGAGACCGCTTCGAGATAATATCCATGAATAACTTCTGGCTTTCTCCCTTCACGTCGACACCCGGAAGCAGGTTCGGTATCGATCAGAGTTCGTGCCCGCGTATAACGACGTGTGCAAGAATATATTCTAAGGAATGTTCTGCTCCCTTCTGGTTCTACAACACGCACCTTGACCATAAGGGAAGCTCCGCACGCCTTCTCGGCGCGACAGTGCTTATGACACACATCAACGAGAACGCAAAAGACGAAAATTACGTTCTCACGGGTGACTTCAACGCTACACCCGAAGCAAGTGAGATACAGTTTATAGTAAACTCGGGTGCTACCGACGTTACCGGCGAACTTCCCGGAACCTTCCACGGATTCGGAAACCTCAAGGAAAGCATTAAGATAGATTATATTTTCGTAAAGAACGGAACCGCATGTGAAAATGCGTACGTTGTTCCCGATGCACCCGTCGAGGGCGTATACATCTCGGACCACAATCCCGTTTGTGCTTACATAGAGATCAACTGATATTTTCGGTGTATCCACCGTTTTCAAGTTTGAGATACGCCGCAAGCGCCTTTATCTCGGCGCGGGTATTTATTCTGAAAACGGTGGAGCGCGACACGTACATTTTTTCCGAGGCGCGCTCTATGGTATCCCCGCATATGTAATGAAGGTAAAACAGCTGACGCTCGTCTCTGTCAAGCTCAAGCAAAGATATAAAGCGTTCGACGCTGTCGCATCTCTCCTTGCATTCCCGATAGAACGAATCTCTGCAACGTCGCTCGAGTCCGTCCACAAGGCCGCACTCTATATCCTGCAAATAGTTATCGCATACGCTCTTGCAGGAGACATATGAGCAGAGAAATCGCTTCATTCGGTCGTATGCCGGGGTGTTTTTGAATCCTATATTGAATTTTTTCATTTAATCACTCCTTTCTTACGGCTATTCGGAGTAGATGTCCGAATACGTGGGGATCTGAAAGCCCAGAAAATCGTAAAGTGCATCCTCATCCATAATTCCGGTAAGCTCCATGATCTCGCATAGCTTCATTCGCCTGATGCACTCCACACAAACGATGCTTCCGTCGAGATCTCTGCAATCCTCGGCGCACAGGATAGATTCTCCGCAGCATTCACACTCAAGGTACTCTTTGATGGTCTTTTTTTCTTTTTGTCTCATTTGACACCTCCCTTTTTAGATATCTATAGCGTTTTTGTTCCGCTTTTGGAACAATTATAGCACGTGCGCTTGTGAATGTCAATACCAATTTTTTATATTTTTCCATTTTGGAATTTTACACAAATCACGCTCACAGAACACTTGTTCTTTTAGTGTGATTTGTATATTGCATATATTACAGACAGGAGATCCCGTACCAATGATAAGTATAGGCACGAGCGATCTCTCCTTCGCGATAGGTACGAACGTTATACTTGATAAGGTCTCCTTTTCTCTTGAAGTAGGAGACAAGCTTGGCGTGGTCGGTCTTAACGGCTGCGGTAAATCCACACTTTTCAAGCTAATATGCGGTGAGTACGAAAGCACGGGAGGATCGGTTTATATAGCAAACGGTGCCACAGTCGGCATCCTCAGACAAAACGACGCTTTTTTGAATTACAAGGAGGGTGATACCCCTCTCGGAATAATGTACTCCGCATTTGCGGACCTCATAAAAGAGGAGGAACGTCTTCTTGAGCTTGAGCGTAAAATGAGTATATACGGGAAGCACTGTCCCGAGTCTCTCTCAAACGACTATGCCGAGGCGTACAAGCGCTTTGAGGAGAACGGAGGCTTGCAATTCCGTTCAAGGTGCATGTCCACTCTTCTGAAGATGGGCTTTGACGAGCAGACGGCAAACAGCCCCGTTACCAATCTCAGCGGAGGTCAGAAGACGCGGCTGGCTCTTTCAAGGCATCTTTGCACAGAACCTGACATACTGCTTCTCGACGAACCAACGAACCATCTTGACATCGACACTCTCGCGTGGCTTGAGGGCTGTCTTGCGGTATACAAGAAGACACTTCTGATAATTTCCCACGACCGTTTGTTCCTTGACCGCATAACCAACAAAACACTTTCGATAGAATACGGAAAAGCGAAGCTTTACAAGGGAAACTACACTCAGAGCCTTGAAAAGCGCAAGGAGGACAGAGCAGCCGCTGAAAAGGCGTATCTTCTTCAGCAGAAGGAAATAGCGCATCAGGAGGCGGTAATAGCAAAGCAGAAGCAGTTCAACCGAGAGCGCAACATTCGTATGGCAGAAAGCAGACAAAAGGCACTTGACCGAATGGTGCTTCTTGAGAAGCCGAAGGCGGAGCAAGCAAAAATGAGGCTTTCCTTCAACGAATCCTCGGACGGAGGAAATGAGGTACTCATCTGCAAGGGCATAACCGCCGCATACGGTGACAACGTTCTCTTCTCCGGGCTTGATCTTCTGGTCACAAAGGGAGAGCGCGCCTTCATTATCGGGGGAAACGGGTGCGGAAAATCCACCCTTATTAAAATAATGCTCTCAAAGCTTGCTCCCCGCGAGGGAAGGATATCGCTCGGATACAACATCCGAGTAGGATACTACGATCAGGAAAACCAAAATCTCACCGAAAGCAAGACCGTACTGCGTGAGTTATGGGACGCATATCCGAAAATGGCAGAGAGAGACATACGCTCTACTCTCGCGTCCTTCTTATTTACCTATGCGGACACAGAAAAACAGGTATCGGTACTCAGCGGAGGTGAGCGAGCGCGTCTCACACTTGCAAAGCTTATGCTTTCGGATAACAACTGTCTCATTCTTGACGAGCCTACCAACCATCTTGACATAAATTCAAGAGAAGCACTCGAGGAGGCACTTTCCGAATACAAGGGCACGATAATATGCGTATCGCATGACCGTTATCTCATAAACAAGCTCGCAACAAGGATAATTGAGCTTGTACCGAAGAACTTTGACAGGCCCTCTATTGAATGCAAGGTGGCTCCGGGTGACGCCTATGCCGAGTTCTGCAGTTTCAAGGCGACCCGCATCTCGGTAGTCTCCGAGACATCGTATACTACTCAATCCGCATCCTCGTCAAAGAGCAATTACCTCATAAGCAAAAAAGAGCTTGCAGACAAGCGCAAGCAGCAAAGGATGATAGAAAAGCTGACTAAGGAGGCCGAGGATCTTGAAAACGAGCTCTCCGAGGTTGAGAAAAAAATGTCGGGAGACATTGCCACCGACTACAAGGCCTTGTCCGAGCTTTGCGGGCGCAAGGATGCAATTGAGGAAAGATTGTTTGAAATATACGAGATAATTATGAATTAAACGTTTGAATATGCAATTTTAAGCTTGCCATCATTCATTTTTTTGAGTTTTTTTCTTTTTAAATCGTTTTTTTTGCAAAAAGCTATTGACTTATTTGCAAAATAGTATTATAATAATTAGTAAATTTCAGGTTGCGTTGGTATGACGCGGTTTACCATATTCATTCGTAAGAAAGGAAATCATCCGTAGGGATGAAAGGTCACTATCATGAACAGAGTTTACAATTTCTCGGCAGGTCCGTCGATGCTTCCTTTAAGCGTTCTCGAAAAGGCACAGTCAGAGCTTATCTGCTACGGCAATTCGGGTATGAGCGTAATGGAAATGAGCCACAGAGCTCCGGATTACGAAGAAATTATTAAATCCGCAGAGGTACTTCTTCGCAAGCTCATGAATATCCCCGATAATTATAAGGTCCTGTTTTTACAGGGTGGTGCGTCTACTCAGTTTGCTTCCGTACCGCTTAACCTTCTCCCCGTGGGCGGAAAGGCCGACTACATTGTTTCCGGTCAGTTCTCGGGAAAGGCTTTCAAGGAAGCTAAGAAATACGGCGATGTTGTTGTTGCTGCTACAAGCCAGGACGATAACTTCACACACATCCCTGCGTTTAGCAAAGACTCCTTCCGTAAGGACGCAGCATACGTTCACATATGCTACAACAACACCATCTACGGAACAAAATTCGCTTCAGTACCCGATACAGGAGATATTCCGCTTGTTGCTGATATGTCCTCCTGCATTCTCTCGGAGCCCGTAGACGTTTCCAAGTTCGGAGTTATATACGCAGGCGCTCAGAAGAACATGGCTCCCGCAGGTCTTACAATAGTTATAGTAAGAGAGGACCTTCTCGGAAACGCACGTCCCGAGACTCCCTCTATGCTCGATTGGAAGCTCATGGCTGACCACGACTCTATGTACAACACTCCTCCCTGCTACGCTATATACATGGCTAAGCTCGTATACGAGTGGCTTCTCGACCTCGGTGGTCTTGAGGTAATGAAGGAGATGAACGCAAAGAAAGCTGCTCTTCTCTACGATTATCTCGACAATCAGAATTATTACACTGCTCCCGTAGAAAAGGATTCCAGATCCATGATGAACGTTACGTTCGTCACAGGAAATGCAGATCTCGACAAGAAGTTTGCATCCGAGGCTTCCGCAGCAGGTCTCAAGAACCTTAAGGGACACCGTTCTGTAGGCGGAATGAGAGCTTCCATCTACAATGCAATGCCTTACGAAGGTGTTGTAGCGCTCGTTGACTTCATGAAGAAGTTCGCGGCAGAAAACAAGAAATAATCAGAGGTTACACACTATGAAGAACATAAAGCTTATGAATAAGATCGCCACTGTCGGAACAGACATCTTCAACAGAGGCGAGTACAAGGTCTGCGCTGACCTTACCAATGAAGACGCTATAATGGTTCGTTCCGCAGCGCTTCACGATATGGAATTCACCCCCAACCTCAAAGCAATAGCGAGATGCGGTGCTGGTGTAAACAATATTCCGATAGACAGATGCTCCGAAAACGGTATAGTTGTTTTCAACACACCCGGTGCTAATGCAAACGGTGTTAAGGAGCTTGCTATCTGCGCTCTCCTCCTTGCGGCAAGAGACGTAGTAGGCGGTATAGAATGGGCTGCAACTCTCGGTGAGGACCCCAACGCAGCAAAGACTGTAGAGTCCGGAAAGAGCGCATTTGCAGGCAACGAGCTTTACGGCAAGACGCTCGGCGTTATCGGTCTCGGTGCTATCGGCGGTCTCGTTGCAAACGCGGCTATTAACCTCGGTATGAAGGTTATCGGATGCGACCCGTACATCACTGTTGAGGGTGCATGGAGCCTTTCAAGCGAGATAAAGAAGGCTGCTACCTACGAAGAGGTATATGCGGCTGCTGATTACGTAACGCTTCACGTTCCCGCAACTCCTACTACAAAAAATATGATAAACACAGAGTCCCTCGCAATAATGAAGGACGGCGTAAAAATTATCAACCTTTCGAGAGCTGACCTCGTAAACGCTGAGGATATGAAGGCCGCTATAGAGAACGGAAAGGTAAAGAAGTACATTACAGACTTCCCCACTCCCGCAACCATCGGATGTAAGGGCATAGTAAACATTCCTCACCTCGGTGCTTCCACTGAAGAGAGCGAGGAGAATTGTGCGGTAATGGCTGCACGTCAGCTTGATACCTTCCTCAAGACAGGTAACATCAAGAACTCCGTTAACTTCCCTGCAGTTTCTCTTCCCGTTGGCGGACACTCCAGAATCGGAGTATTCCATAAGAACGTTCTGAATATGATATCCGGTGTAACAAGTGCCGTATCCTCCTTCAATATCAACATTGAGAACATGGCAAACGGCTCTAAGGGTGACAACGCCTACACTCTTATGGAGGTAATAGGCGACATTCCGACAGAGCTTGCAGACAAGATCAGCGCTATCGACGGAATCATGAGAGTCAACGTTATCGATTAACATATATAAACGACTTTCCTCTTGTGTCTCCTGCACAAGAGGAAAGTTTTTTAGAAAAAGAGCAACTTTTTTCAAAAAAGCTATTGACAAACGTATTTCTTTGTGGTATAATATTTAGGCGTTAAAGAGATGGGCCATTAGCTCAGTTGGTTAGAGCTACCGGCTCATAACCGGTCGGTCC
>JAZSLE010000055.1:0-8160 GCA_045535215.1 Eubacteriales bacterium | reverse complement strand
AAGTGTTAACTACAACTCCTTGGCTCACAGAACGACATGGCTACGATCCGACTTGTCAAGCATAAGCGATATCGCCTCCGCAATAGTCGGGTCGTCGGTGGTTATCATTCCACCCTCACCGCAGGTAAGATTTTTTGTATTCTGACAGGAAACGGACGCAACGTCACCACAGGCGCAGATGCTCCTTCCCTTCCATTCGGCGCCAACGCCTTGTGCTGCGTCGACTATAAGCTTTACATTTCGTCTTTTCGCTATCTCCTCAAGTGCGTCAAGGTCGGGAGGACAGCCTCCTACCGCTACGGCAACGATAGCCTTCGTTTTGTCGGTGATCCTCTTCTCTACCTCTATAGGAGATATAAGGAACGTCTTTTCATCTATATCCGCGAAAACGGGAGTAGCTCCCGTGAAAACTATCGACGAGAAGGTCGCTATAAATGTATACGGCGGCAATATTACCTCGTCGCCTCTACCTATGCCGTAGGCCCTGAGGATGATCTCAAGTGAAACGGTGCCGTTTGCCACGGCGAAGCAATATTTCGTATTGCAATATTCGGAAAAGCGCTTCTCAAACTCCCGTCTAAGCGTTCCTCCGCCAAGGTCCCCCCGCATTATTGCAGACGTGAGCATCTCCCTGTCCGTATCGGTAACGATAGGCCATGCGGGCGGTGTTGTCTTCTTCAGTTTTTCTCCTCCGTTTATGGCAAGCATAATATCCCTCCTTTAAAGCGCACGCACATGCGGCTTGTATTTTCTTATGTATCCTTCGTTCGCGTCGTCTCCGCCGACCGTATTTGCCGACTGAAAGGTCTCAACGCTTGCTCCTCTTTCAAGGGCTATCTCTATTGCACGTGTAGTAACTGCTTGAAGTATCATTGCGCCTATTACGGTAGACGTTGCCCCCGTAGCGCTCCCACCGAGTTCTATCGTCGCATCTCCGTAACATCCCATATTATCTATAACGACGTCGCACACGTCACAAAGCTTTTTGCCCTCGGGATGACGCGATCTCGATCTTGCCGAATGCGTAAGGTTTGTTATGCACACGGTAGAAAGACCTCTCTTACGTGATTCCTCCGCCATCTCAACGGCGACCGTATTGCATCCGGAATTCGAGAAGATAAGCATCACTCCTCCGAAGGCTACCGCATCGGTGTCGTCAAGCAAAGGTGCGGCAAGTCCCGACGTTCTTTCAAGCTGGCTGCTGAGTGCGGCCGCGCGGTGAAGCATAAGCGAATCCTCAAATATCGGACAAACGCGTGCAAGTCCGCCTGCGCGGTAGAATATCTCCTCGGCAAGTATATGAGAGTGGCCCGTACCGAAGGTAAATACGTATCCGTCCGAGCAAAGAGCGTCTGCCATAAGCACTGCCGCGCGCTCCATATTGTCCTTCTGCTTTTCGTTCACCTCGGAAACGAGGCGCTGTATCTCAAAAATATACTTTTCTCCTGCGTTCATATTCTTTTCTCCTTGTATTTTTTCATTGCGTATCGGGCCGCGGATTCCTCCGCGCTCATGGTCACGTCACATATATTCACCTCAGGGAAATCCGCAAGCACAAGCCGTTCAAACTCGCGTCTTACCGTCATTTCCTTACAGAGCACGCTTCCGTAAACGCCTACTGTGTCTCCTCCGGTTTTCTTGAGCACCGAGGAGCACATCAAGGCAAGGTAACGTGCGGCACTGACGAGGATTCTCTTCGCACCCTCATCTCCGCGGGAGGCGCATTCGGAAACCAATGGTGCAAAGCCCGCAACGTCCTTTGCGTCGTCCGAATAGAGATATGCCACAAGCTCGCGCGTGTCCTTTATGTTGAAGTAGTCAAGCGCCGCGCGCATTATCGTGTACGAGCCGGACATGCCGTCTCCCGTCATAAGTGCCTCTCTTACTCCCGAAAGACCGATATAGTATCCGCTCCCCTCGTCTCCGGTGAGCCTTCCCCATCCGCCTGCGACCGAGATTCTTCCGTCGAGACCTTCGCCGATAGCGATTGCTCCCGTTCCGGATACTACGAGCACGCCCGCGCGCTTTCCCTCGGTTATCCCGAAAAGGGTTATATACGCGTCGCTGCGCGCAAACGTGGGCGCTTCAAGAAACTCCTTTGCCTTTTCAAGGAAGCACAAGGAAGCCTCGCTCTCGGGCTCGTCGTCAAGCGACGGGTCACCTATTCCTACGGCGGCTATTCTGCTTTTATCCACCGCAAGAAGCTCTACTCCGCGCTTCAATTCGCGCACCGCGGCATCAACGCCCACAAAATTATAATTCAGCGGTCCGCAAACGCATTTTGCTACGCACCGTCCGCCGTCGTCAATGCAGACCATAGCGGTCTTCGTGCCGCCACCGTCAACACCGATATAAAGATTCTTCACGGCTTACCTCCTACAGAAGACACCTATCTTTTACGGTTATATTTTATCACATCCATTCTCCGATGTCAACGAATATATTGACTTGAAAAAGGATTATATTGACTTTATCATCCGTATAATCTCGCATCTTTATCGCATTAAATTGACTGTTTCGGTCAAAAACTCAAAAAAACGCATTGACATTTCGATTGTGGGGATGTATAATATAAGTGAGAAAGGAGGGAGCGCATGCAAAACGATAAAAAAAGCGCATCCGAGCGCGTAATATACGATAGGATTCCCTTTACAAACGAGCTCTTTCCGATAAAGATAGCAATGCACTCGCGTACCGCAAAAACACCGAAGAGCAAAGCACGGTATTCGTGGCACGAGCAGCTTGAAATACTGTACGTCGTAAAGGGGCATGTCGTGTGTGAATGCGATTTCACTCCGTACGTTTGCACGGAGAGGGATATCGTCATAATCAATCCGTGCGAGGCGCACGCCGTGGAGTATCTTGACTGTGATGCATACTATATGTGCCTTATGGTAGATCCCCGTCTCTACAACGGTCGCGAGGATATCAGCGGAATAAAATATATTGACCCTATGTCCGAGCAGAAGGTCCGATTCAACAACGTTATCAAAGAAAACGAACGTGCGAGAGAGATACTTCTTGCGCTTTTCCACGAGTACGAAAACCAAGGTCCCGCATTTGAAATGGCGGTCAAGGGAAACCTTCTTTTGCTTCTCTCCGAGCTTTTCCGCAACGAGACGTCCGTGCTTCGCGCGGATAAAAAGAAGGATCATTCAAGCATATCTCCGGCTCTTCGGTATATGTCCGAGCACTACTCGGAAAGCATTTCGCTTGACACGCTTGCGAAGGAATGCTTTATGAATCCCTCTTACTTTTGCAGAAGATTCCGCGCCGTTACCGGAAAGACCGCAGTATCCTATTTGAACGAGTACCGACTCATAAAGGCGCACTCTCTTCTTCAAACGACCGACAGATCGATATCCGATATTGCTTGCTCAACAGGATTTTCGGACAGCAACTATTTTTCAAGAACGTTCACGAGACACTACGGAGTTTCTCCGTCGGTATCGCGGAAAAGAAACAGACTTTTACAGGAGGAACAGAAATGAAACAGCTAAAATTTGGATTTGCCGACAGAATAATAACCCCTCTTCACCCGACAAGATTCTATCTTGACGGATACGGATTCCGCTCTGCGCCCGCAGAGAGCATTCGCGACGACCTGCACGCAAAGGTGCTCGCAATAGTCGACGGAAATACGACCTTTTTGATCTTCTCGCTTGACCTTATCGGTCTTCGCGCGCTCACATACAGACTCATTTGCGATCAGATATGCACTATGACGGGCATACCCAAGGAACGCATAGCACTTTCCTGCATACATACCCACTCTGCGCCCGCGACCGGACTTCTCGACGGACTTCCGATAGACGTTGATTATTTCTCGTATGTCGGTGAATGCTGTGGCAGAGCGGCACTTTCGGCGATAGAGCGCGCTTGTGAAGGCAGCTTTGATGCGGCAATACTGCCCGAGGAAATAATCACCTCCTACAACAGACGAAAGGAACGCAACGTAATAGACCGTTCCATAAGGGCGGCGGCATTCAGAGACAGTGAGGGTAAGCTTCGCGGTGTAATATGCTCGGCCTCCTGCCACGCGGTCGCAAATAAGGAATACACGATATCGGCTGACTGGCTTTGCGAGCTTAACGCGATATCAAGCGACGACGTACCCTACATGTATTTCCAGAACAGGGGTGCGGACATAGACCCACCCTTTCATCTCGGTCTTCCCACCGATGAACTTATATCAAGGCTCGGACGTGAGCTTTCGATACCGGTAGAAAAATTTGCAATGGAGTCCACTGCAAAGACATCGCTTTGCGGAGATGTCCGTTGCGTTTACGAAACGGTAACGATACCTATGAAGCAATTCGAGGATACCGACGCGCTTCGCGAGAGCATAGCAAGCTTTACGGAAGCATACCTCTCGCTTCCGATAACCGATCACCAGAAGCATTATAAGCTCCGTCAGCTTGAATGGTACAGACATATGCTCCGCAACGTCCTCTCGGGCAAGGGAAACAACATAAGCGTGCCGTTGCAGTATATCGCAATAGGAAAGGAACTTGTATTTTTGTTCGTTCCGTTTGAGACTCTTACTCTTACCGGCAACAAGCTTGAGGATATCTTCGCGGATGCGGGATTCAAGCGTCCGTCAATATACGTTTGTGCATACTCAAACATAACCGAGGGATATCTTGCTCCCGAGGAGGAGTTCCCGTTCGGCGGCTACGAGGTATCGGGTGCATCGCACTGGTACAACATATCCGACACCGTACCCGAAAGTGAGCGCACCGTAGTGGAGTGGTTCAAAAAGCAAGCACGTATTCTGAAAAACGAAATGGAGAAAAACTGAAATGGATAAGATCTGCAATACATCGTCTGTACGTATGCTCCGAGCGACCGAAAGACCGTACAACGTTCTGTTCATAGGAAACAGCGCAACCTACGTAAACAATCTCCCGTCGCTTTTCGTGAAGATATGCACTGCGTCGGGATATAGCGTAAGGGCAACGTCCACAACAAAGGGCGGAGCATATCTCGCCGAGCACGTAGATGAAGAGTCCAAGCTTCACGCAGAGCTTTCAATCCTCCTTAGGGAGAACAAATACGACTTTGTCATCCTGCAGGAGCACGGAAAGGCGGTACGCAATCATGATGAGCAATTCTTTGAGTCAACAAGAATACTCACCGAGACGGTACGGCAGGCGGGGGCGGTCCCCGTTATATACGGGAGAGCACCTGGAAAGGACCCTGTCAAGAACGAAGACGGCACCGAGACTCCGATAACAGAGGTAACAAGCAGAATGAAAGAGGCGTTCCAAAAGGCGGCAAGCGAGCTTGATATAGAGCTTGTTGCATACGCATGCGACGTTATATGCGATCTTGAATCGGTTCACGGTAACGAAATAGAGGCGTTCGCGATAGACCGCAGTCATCTTTCCTACACGGGCACGGCAGCGATCGCTCTTACGCTTTACGCCGAAATGACGGGCGAAGACCCCTTAAGCGTTAACGATTGCAATATAAACGTGACTCCGAGCGAATGGGAGACCGTAAAGCGAGTGGCACACGAGCGCATATACGAGGGGCGCGCGTAAACGTTTGATAAACAAGACAAATTCAACGGAAAGAAGAGAAATATGTATTTTCCGGATAATATGACTTTTCAATATTTTTTCTTTGATACTTATATTGGCTATTTTTTGCAAACGTTGCCGTTTGCATTGCTTTCGGGAATGATTTACGGAATCATTCGCTGTAGAAACGATAAAAAAAGGAGCCTTGGGGAAAAGATATTTTCGTGTGCATTCGTTTTCTATGTCTCGGGACTTGTATGCTTGACCATCGGGTTGGATCTGATAAGTATTTTTTGGTATGAGCTGCTCTATTCGATGGAATCGGGACTCGCTGTGGGCTGGTTTAGCGGTTGCTTTGACTTTTCACTTGATTTTTTTAATAATATCAATGGTGAAGCGGTAGGAAACTTTTTGATGTTCTTACCTTTTGGAATTCTTTATCCATTGTCACATAAACGCCCAACTTGGAAAGGCTGTATTATAAACGGGCTCGTTGCGGTTGCTTCTATAGAACTTTTACAGCCTGTTTTTGGAAGGTCATTTGATATCAACGACATTATTTTGAACTCTATTGGTATTATTACATTCGGAAGCGCTTTCTTTTGGGCAAAAAAGCTATTCGCTAAAATTCACTTTTTGAAAAACGATAATACACTTGGAGGGGGTACTGTGGTCCGTGCATCATCTGAATTCTTAAGAGAGCTTGAAAAAGAATACATCAATCGCAAGGAGGAGATAAGAGTCTCCGACTTTGAACCGGAAATAACGGGAAGCGTATACTACGTAAGTGAAAGCGGAGACGACTCTGCCGACGGAACAAGCGAGGACAGTGCATGGAGAACGCTTGCAAGAGTATCCGCGGCACAGCTATCGTATGGAGACGCGGTGCTTTTTCACAGAGGCGATCTTTTCAGAGGTCAACTCAACACCGTATCGGGAGTAACGTATGCCGCATACGGAGTCGGTGAGAAGCCGCGCCTTTATGCGGGAGACCGCGACCTTGCGGATCCGTCCTTGTGGGTAGAGCATGCGCCGTCGATATGGAAGCTTACCGAGCCTATATGCGATTGCGGCACTCTTGTGTTCGATCACGGCAAGCGCCATTCAAGAAAGCTTATTCCATCCTACAACGGAACCGGGTTCGTTTGCAGAGAGGACGAGAGCCGCGCATTTGACGTTGTGTCCGAGATGACGTGCGATCTTGATATATTCTGCAGATACGACGAGAGATGCACCACATCTCCGTCCAAGGGCGAGGACTTCCCCGTACCGATACTTGACAAGGACAGCATCGGCGAGCTTTTTCTCCGCTGTGACGAGGGAAACCCCGGAAGCGTATTTACGAGCATTGAGCCGTTGGTAGGACGCAATCTTATATGCGTCGGCAAAAACGATGACGTAACGGTAGCCGATCTTTGTCTGAAATACGTTGGCGCTCACGCGATAAGCGCGGGTGGACGGTGTGTTAAGAATCTTCGCGTTCACGGTTGTGAGATAGGATGGGTAGGCGGAACGATCCAGCATTACTTCGGCACCGACCCGAACTACCCGCAGGGCAGACGCTGAACGGTAACGCGCTTCGGAAATGCAATAGAGGTCTACGGCGGATGCGACGGATATTTCGTATCTGATTGCTACATTTATCAGGTATACGATGCGGGCATCACACACCAGATTAGCACCGACGAGTGCATATACGAAATGAAGAATATCCGCTACCTCAACAACCTCGTTGAATACTGTTCATACTCAATAGAGTACTTCCTTGAAAAGCGCATCCCCGGAAACGAAAGCATCATAAGCAACTGTGAGATCGCGGGAAACCTGCTTCTCAACTCGGGTTACGGTTGGGGGCAGCAAAGGCACAACGTAGACACGCCCGCCCACATAAAGGGCTGGAGCTACGACAACACAGCGACCGATTTTTCGATACACGACAACGTCTTCGGCCGCGCCGCATACCGTATGCTTCATCTTGTCGCAAAGGATGAGGAGAGCTGTCCCGTTATGTACCATAACAAGTATGTGCAAAGCCTTGGCGGTATGCTCGGTCAGTACGGAGCGAACAAGGACAAGGAGCCGGAGATATTGCCGTTCGACGAGTCTGCAGAGAGTTACGTATCCGAGGTGTTAAAGGACGAAAATGCCTCCGTATACTACGCAAAATGAAATTGCAACCAAAAGTTGCGGCGATATTTTGATTTGAAAACTAAAATGTATTGCGGTGACCTGCTTTTTTTGGTACAATTTACTTGCAGATGATAACGAAAGGAATTTTGATCTATGAATATTGAAACAGCTAACAGACTGTACGAACTGAGAAAGGATCACAGCCTCTCACAAGAGGAGCTTGCAGAAAAGCTCGGCGTCTCGCGCCAGGCGGTATCAAAGTGGGAAAGAAGCGAAGCCTCTCCCGATACGGATAATCTTATCGCCCTTGCGAAGATCTACGGCCTCACTCTTGACGAGCTCATCTACGGAGAAAAGCCAACAAGTGAAAATAAGGATGCCCGCGATCCCGCAAGTGAAGACAAAAAAGGCGACGGCGATCCCGCAAACGAAGAAGAAAAGGATGAGAACGACGTACCTCCCGCCCCGCCCGAAGGCAAGGATAAGAGCTCCTTTATATGGCTTA
>JAZSLE010000011.1:0-19166 GCA_045535215.1 Eubacteriales bacterium | reverse complement strand
CACAAAAGCAGTGCTTGTCAGGAAAATTGGCGGACATTCGAGACGCACAAACCAAAGGCTCCCTTGTGTAAAGGGAGCTGACGCCGAAGGCGGCTGAGGGATTGTTTTACGATGAAGTTTTTGTTTTTACAATCCCTCCGTCTTGCTTCGCAAGCCACCTCGGCTTATTAACGCATGACAGTACGCCCAAAGGGTGTAACACACTATACCTTGCGAGCAAGGCGTGTGAAAAGGAGTACGAGCAAATCGTCCGTACTCCTTTTTGATTTGCGGCAGGTAACAACCTGCTTTATGGAAGGTACCCCTTGGGCGTCCTTTGCGCTGTGTTTGGTGACCGTTTTAGATGGCATCAGCAATACCATTTTGGAGAGAGAGCTTTTTCATCAATGAGAGGGTCTGTACCACCGCAATTTCTCCAAATTTTCTCCATTGTTTCTTTCATGATCCGTGCGTCGCAGCATTGAGTTGGGGCGTTTCCCAAAAAGCCGTCTGTAATTGCCTTGTGGTAACGGAACGCCGTTTCGTATTTTGGGAAGCGCATGGATATATCGGGAGTGAAATCGGTCTTGTGTATTCGCATTTGCCTTTTTATGAGTTTGCCCGATGAAAGCTTGACTGTCATTTCACGAGTCTCTTCCGAAAGTCTGTTCGGTACACCAAGCATCTCTTCAACACAATGCAGATAGGTATTTCGATTGTGAGAAACACCGACCAGAAGTACGTAACCACCCTCATGGTAAAGCTTTCCGTAGCAGCTCTCGGGATCGGTGCCGGAGATAATGTGGGTTTCGTCCTTGATAAAGTCAAGCGCACGTGTGCGATCTCCGAATACAACCATTGAGTGAGTTGGATTTTGAGAGCGTATACCCCTTTGGTCTGCCGCAGCAATGTCGGAAAATGCACCAAGGCAGGTAGTATGATCGCTGATGTCAAGAGTGATCGCCTTTTTTATATTGCCCCATGTATGGGTAGGTACGCAGAAAAGACCGCCGTCTGCGGTAAAATATTCTATTAAGGCGTCAAGAAGTGTTTCGGCTCCGCCCTCGACATTTCCGATAAGACGAAGAGAGGAGTGCATCAAAACCACGGTATCGCTCGGTATATTCATTTGAGAAAGTTGACAAAGAAGATCTTCCTTTGTGTAAATTTGGTTCAAATCTTTTGTCATATCGCGACCTCCTTTCACGATCGTTTCCGCGCTCCTTTCGGTGTAAACACAGTATATCGAAAAGGGACGGATATGCAAGAAAAGTTTTTGAAAATTATTTGTTATCTTGATTGGATTTTGCTGTTCTGCAAGAGGAAACGAGCATTACACGGATCGTTGCACACTTGTCTGACAAGATTTTGTACTGCTTGTCATCAATATAATTTGTTCTATGTAAAAGCTCAAGCCAATATCCCGTTTCGCTTGCTTCTTTAAGAGCAATTTCAAATTTGGATATAAAATCCTTTGTGCCTTGCGCGTATTGCGCCTCGTGGATATTTGCGCCGATTGAGGTGCCGCTTCTACCAATCTGATTAGCAATAATCGTTTCATGGTTGGTTTTGAGATGTTTAACAAGATTTATGATGTCAACAGAAAAGTCCATGGAAAGCTCGATAAGTTTATTTTCTTTCATAACACACCTCCTTTTCCACTATTATACCACAAAAACGTCAATATGTCAAATGATGCATCGCCTTACGGCGATATAATGTTTTTCGCTTCGCTCAAAATGATGTTGCTCCACTTCGTTCCGCAATGATGTGATGTTTGCCCCAATGTGCCGTCAGGCACACATCATTAGGCGAAGCCGTCATCATTGGCGTAGCCAACATCATTTGCCGAAGGCAAACATCATTCAAAAAAACCACTTTTGTCTGGTAGACAAAACTGTTTTTTTTGTTGGCTGGGGCACTAGGATTCGAACCTAGGTAATGACGGAGTCAGAGTCCGTTGCCTTACCGCTTGGCGATGCCCCAATATTGTGCTCTCTCGCGAGTGCTTTAATATTATAGCACAAAGGCAGCGCTTTGTCAATACCTTTTCTAAAAAAAAGAAAATATTTTTTCGCAAAAATTATGCTCTTCCTGTCTCTCTTTTAAGTGAGGAGATAAAAAGTTGTTAAAAGTTAAAAAAAATTCTATCAATGCGGGGATTAATAGTGATATAATTATTATGATATATTATTTGTGGGAGGATTTTTATGTTTGGCTTTGGAAAAAAGAATACAATAGTTATAAAAGTAAACGGAATGCATTGCGGTAAGTGTGCCGAAAAGGTACAGAAGGCTGTAATGAGTGTTGACGGCGCAAAGAAGGCTGTGGTTGACCTTGACGCTAAATGCGTTACCGTTATCGCGACCGATTCGTTTGACGTTGCTAAGGCTGTTGCGGCAGTAAATGCTCTCGGCTTTGAGGTGGTTGCGTGAAATTAAAGTTTCATAGATTTATCATATTGGGCGTACTCTTTGCGGCAGTATGTGTTATCTACGTTTCTTTGCTCGTTTCCGCAGAACGATTGTACGGCGGCGGTCCCGCAGTTCCGAATGATGAAAATACAGTTTCCTATGAGACGGTATACGCCGTAAGAGGAGAGATATTCGATCGAAACGGTGTGCCTCTTTCCAAAAACGCGTATCGCTATTCGCTTGTGCTTGAATACGATGCCGCGCCCGAAAACAAAAGAGCGATGAACGATCTCTTCCTTTACGCGGAATACGTTATTGCGCTTTATAATCAGGAGGACAACGTTCCATTATCGCAGTCTCCGTTCGTCGGAATGTACCCGGATATTTCGTACGATGAGGAAAAGCTGAAGGACACGACCGTATCCGCCAACCTTTCCTACGTCCGCAAGATATACGGCATCACCGAGGACGATTGCGAGACGGTCGTAAATAGGCTGGTTCGCTATTTTGGATTGCTTGCGGAGGATGAAAACGGAGAGAGACTGTATACCGACGAGATGGTCACAAGGCTTCTCTCAAAGAGATACGATTGCGTTGCAAAGAAATTCGGGCCGGAGGAGCCGTACGTGTTCTGTGATAACGTAAGTGAGGACGTAGTCCTCGACGTTCAGACGCAGAATCTTCAGGGCTTGTCGGTCTCGGTAGATTGCAGACGCTATTATCCGAACGACGGTGTAGCCACGCATATAATCGGACGTCTCGGAAAAATAAGCCCGCAAACCTGGCCCTACTATAAGGAGCTTGGATACAGTATTGACGATACCGTGGGAGTCAGCGGAGCCGAGCAGGCGTTTGAGTCCTACCTCCGCGGAGTCAACGGAAAAAAGAAGGTAGTAAGAAACCCGGACGGTGTAGTTATATCCGAGGAGATGATACAGGAGCCGAAGAAGGGCAACGACGTCTATCTTACGATAGATATCGAGCTTCAGAAGGTAACACAGCAGGCTCTTGAGGATACGATAAAATACATAGTCGAAAACGCAAAGCCCACTGCAAACGATCCCGCAGGCTCGGATGCGTCCGTAGGCTCTGCAGTCGTAATGGATCCGGATACCTTTGAGATACTCGCAATGGCTTCGTATCCCTCATACACCATGGAGGAGTACGAAAAGGAATACGATAAGCTCCTTGCAGACAAAAATGCTCCCTTGTATTTCAGAGCATTGAACGGTCTTTACGCTCCCGGCTCCACCTTCAAAGTGGGAATGGCGGTGGCGTCGCTTGAGGAGGGTATTATAACTCCGTCCACTACCATAGACACCACGAACGGAGCGTACATCAAGAAAGGTCAGTACAAGTATTACGCCGACTATCAGCCCACGTGCTGGATAAAGAATATGTACGGCCTTTCTCACGGTATCGAGAACGTTCAGGCGGCTATAAAGAATTCCTGCAACTGCTTCTTCTTTGAGGTGGGCAGATTGCTCGGTATAGAAAAGATGAACAGCTATTGCAAGCTGTACGGCCTCGGTGAAGAAACCGGAATCGAGCTTCCCGAAAGCCTCGGTATCCTTGCAGGTCCGCGCTACAGAGAAGAGCACGCCCTCAGCGCATGGACCGGAGGAGATACCATACAGGCGGCTATAGGACAGTCGGAAAATCTTTTCTCTCCCGTTCAGCTTTGCTCGTATATAAGTATGATAATGAACGGCGGAAATCGATATAACGCACATCTTCTGAGCGCCGCAAAGGAGTTCGGCACCGACGTTACGATCGCCACTGCGGACAAGGAGCTTTACAGCAGCATTGAGATATCCGACGAGACGCTTTCCGTTATAAAGGCGGGAATGAACGAGGTAAGAACGTCTCAGGGTAACACAAGCAAACACTTTAAAAATTGCCCTGTCGACGTTATGATAAAGACGGGTACTGCCGAGGTCGGCGGCAACCGAAGCTTCAACGCAACCATGATAGGCTTTGCCGAAAACGAGGAAAAGGGCAAGCTTACTGCCGCTATCGTTATAGAGCAGGGAAACTCGGGCTCTAACTGCGGCGTTGCCATGAACGCGATAATGACGGAATACTTTTCAAAATAATACATTAATGCCAAAGAGCACCCACTGTGATCAGTGAGTGCTCTTTTTTATATTGATTTCAAGAAATGCGACTTTATATCTGCTTGGTAAGCCGTCCCCTGTTGTATTTTGAGAAGATAATGCTTGTGAATACTATATTTATTACGTTCATTATCAGCCATGATACGAGATAGCATTGGAATATGCAGTGATAGGACGGGAATATCGGATATATGAAATTCATCCATATTATACGGAATACAAAAACCGAAAAGATAGAATTGAGCGAGGTGAATGTCGAATATCCGAATGCCTGAAGACCGGAGGAGCAAATAGTGTTTATTGCACTTATGGCGTTTGGAAGCAGTATATAGCAAACTCGCACGAACCCGTAAGCAACAGCGTCGGTTGTATCAACGTAAAGACCGAGTAAAGCATCGGAAAAGCTGAACATGACGATACCTGTAACGAGAGTTGCCGATATAGATATTACCGCTGCCATAATGAAGGATCTCCTTACGCGATCCGGCTTTTTCGCTCCGATATTTTGCCCCATAAAGGTAAGTGCCGCAGTGCTGAACGAGGACGTTATACTGTTAGGTATGCCCTCGAGATTGATAGCCGCCGCATTTCCCGCGACAGCCGCGCTTCCGAAGGAGTTGATAGCTGACTGCATCTGCAGATTGGCAATAGGGAAGAGAGCGTAGTGAAGGCACATCGGAAGACCGAGACGGATCATTCGCACGAAGATGTTGTTGCTCCACTTCAAGTGTCTGATATCTATTTTACAGAAGCTGTCTGTCCTTGAAAGGCGGTTCAATACAAGCACGGCACCCACTATCTGTGAGCAAAGGGTAGCAATGGCGACCGCTGCGACTTTTTCCTTGAGCACGAGGCAAAGCAAAAGGTTCAGTACCGCATTCGTAAGTCCGGATATTATAATATAAAGAAGCGGTCTTTGTGAGTCACCCGAAACGAGAAGAATACCCGATCCGAAGTTGTATATAAGTATTGCGGGAGCCGCAAAGAAGTATATCATCAGATATGTGTGAGCCCCGTCAAAGCAATCTCTGGGACAATTTGTAAGCTCAAGAAACGTACCCGATAGAAAAATACCGAGAATAATAGCGATAACACCGAGAACAAACGCCAGAATTATCGATGTGCTTACCGCCTTTCTCGTGTCCTCCTCATCTTTTGCACCGAGGAATCTTGCGACGAGCACCTTTGATCCTCCCGAAATACCGATGAAGGTATTTACTATCAGTGAGGTTATCGTTGACGTTGCTCCTACCGATGCTACCGCGGTGTCGTCTGCCGTATAGCGTAATACTATCATATCCACCGAGTGAAACAGCGTCTGTACAAGCGTGGTTATTATAAGCGGTATCGCAAAGGCTACCATAGACGTAAGTATCGGTCCGACGGTGGCATCCGTTGCTTGAGATTTTAATTTAAGCAGGCCCTTCATAATAAGTCTCCTCATTTTTAATGTACGCTATCAGGAATTATACCACATAAAGCGGTGAAAGTCAATAGAACAGACCGAATTTGGTCGCGTTTTGTGTCAATAAAGATCGAATACGTCTTTTCTGTATTCCGTAGGAGTAATGCCGAAGCGGCGCTTGAACAATCTGCAAAAATAAGAGCTCTGCGAATAGGAAAGCATATTTGATATTTCGTCTACCGTCATATCGCTCTCACTCAATAGACCGAGCGAATATTCGAGCTTTACGTCGTTTATATACCCGGTCACATTCGTTCCGTAATGCTTTTTAAACGATCGCATTATATATTGCTTGGACAGGAAGAATTTATCCGACAAGGACGAGAGAGTCAAAGGAAGAAGAACGTTTTCTCTTACGTATTTTTCTATACGCTTTATTGAAGGAGGCACCGAGTCCTTCTTTTCCTCCGCGTGCAGTATAGCCGCCGTGATAAGCAGCTCTCCGAATACGTTTTTGAGGCGAGCGTCCTTGTATATCGGCCGCTCTCTTATCATCTTGTTGCACATGGATATAAGCCTCACCGTGCGCTCACGCTTCTCCGGATGATCAATGTAGGATATCCTTTCGGGAATTATGAGATTGCCATCACCCATATCACCTTCGCCCGCCTCCTTCATATCCGCCTTGAAATGCAGATAGAGATAGTCAACGTCACTTTCCGCCGTTACCACGTATTCGGTATGCTTCTTGAAAAAGACAAGATCATTCTTTTTCGCGGTGACAGTTCGACCGTCAAGCTTGAAGGAAAAGCACCCGTCAAGAATGAAAAAACATACGTTTCCCTTGGGTGACGATATATTGCTCCACCCTTGATCGTATTGCATATGTCCCGCAATTTTCGGCAAGGGCGATAACGTGTCGGATATTTTGTATTCCATAATGTCTCCACATACAGTTTTGTATATATTATAGCACGATAATAACCCAATGTCAATAAAAAAGTTTCATATTGTGCAATAAATACATATTTGTGTGTATTGACGCAAAGATTACTTTGATGTATAATAACCGAAGAATAAAGCTTGGAGGTCTTTTATGAAAAACAAACTTGAATTTTTAATTTCGGACGATGCCTCGCGTGTTTCGTGGTCGCTTCCGGGTACAAGCCTCAGATCGACCGAAAACGGAGACTTTTGGCGCATAATAGCTGACGACGGATATCATATGGAAATGACGGTACATTCTGCCGATCAGAAGGGAAGCATATCGTGTGACGGAAGCACCGTTACCGTTACTTACGATAGCCTTGTTACCGACGACGGTAAGATAATAGACGCCTCACTTATGCTTACGGTAAAGAAGAGTGAGGAGGGCCTTGAATTTTTTTCAAGAATAATAAATCGCTCCGATATAAGAATAAACGAGCTTGAATATCCGTATATAGATATGAATAAGCTTGTCGGAGAGAGGCGCGAGGATGTGCTTTACCGTCCTCGCGGACTCGGTGAGAGAATCCGCGATCCCTGGACCGCACTTGAATCCGCACATACCGAGTATATGAGCAGTGACTACAATGAGATAAAGTCAACGCTTACGTATCCCCGTCCTGCAACAATGACGTGGATGGGAGTACAGAGTGGAAGCTATTTCCTTTATATCGGCAACCACGACCCGAGGACTCACGCCTGCTGCCTTATGAATGCTATACAGCCGAGAGAGTCAAAGGAGCCGAGATTTGTAAACGCAATATGCAGATATCCCTTTGCAAAGAAGGGAGAAGAGATCAAGCTCTCTCCCGTTCTTGTATCAATGTATGAGGGCGACTGGAGAGAGGGCTCGGATAAATACTCCGAATTCGCGAGAGGCTCCTTCTTTAAGCCCGTTAAGCCGCGCGAATGGGTACAGGGTATGACCGGATGGCAGAGAATAATACTCAGACATCAGTACGGCGAGATATTCTTTAAGTACGACGACCTTCCGAGCCTCTACCTCGAGGGTAAGCAGTATGGATTGGATACTCTTCTCGTCTTTGGATGGTGGAAGGGAAGATTTGATAACGGCTATCCTCATTACGAGGTGGACGAGGAGCTCGGAGGCGAGCAGAAGCTTAAGGATGCTATAGCTAAGGTCCGTGAGCTTGGAGGCCGCGTTATTCTCTACAATAACGGCATACTTATAGATAAGAATACCGACTTCTACCGCGAGCATTACAAGAGTGCCCCCAAGAAGGACATAGACGGTAACGAGTATCTTATGAACTACAAGTTTGAGAACAACGGTACGTATCTGCGCAATTACGGATACAAGACATTTGTCGAGGCTTGCCAGGCTACCGAGGTATGGTATAAGAAGCTTGAAGAAAACGGAAAAATGAAGCTTTCCTTCCACCCCGATTCTATCTTCTACGACCAGATAGGCGGAATATCAAGACTTTGCTTCAACGAGGACCATAAGCACGGCGCAAGACCGGACGACGAGCTTCACTACAGACGCGAAAATCTTGACAGACTCCGTGCACTTCTTGGCGAAGAGCAGGCGATAGGAACAGAGTGTATAAACGACTCTGTCTGCGGAAAGGTGGACTATATACACGGCTGTGATTACGGAAACTCGTACAGAGCAACGAAAACCGCGCCAACGGGCGGCCATTTTCCGCAGATGTTCAGAAGAACCTTTCCCGAGATAATAATGACAAACAGATTTATACACGACTGCAGACGCGGATGGAAGAACGACCTTAACCACGCCTTCATTCAGGGCTTCAGATACGACGTCGCTCTCTACAGATGCAGAAAGATAGGTATAGGATCGTTGCCCAAATACGGCGAGCACCTCGGCAAGATACTTGCCCTTAAGCACGAGTATTCCCGATTCTTCTATGATCCCAATGCAAAATACGTTTGCGAGACCGCACTTGAGCTTCCCGACAGTATAAGATACTGCGAATACGTAAATGGAGACGAGCGTATGTTCGCACTCCGAAACGACTCGGATAAGACGGTTGAATTTGACGTGTGCGGCAAGCACGTCTCTCTCGAGGAATACGGCATAGCCTGCGTTACAACAAATGCATAAACAGAAAAAAGAACCGCTACGGATATTATTCCGCAGCGGCTTTCTTTTGCTTTCGGTCATTTACCGGCATTCTTTTTTAAAAGTGCAACACGTTCCTTGATCAGGACGTAAGCCTCGTCCGGGTCATTAGTCATGCTTACCGCATCGTCCATAGGACAAGGTCCCGTGCCCTCGCGGTTTACTATGCTTTCGGTAAGTGTCCTGTAAGAGAAGAGAATTCCGTTTTTCTCAAGTATCGCGGCACCGCCCTTGCTGAGCGTCTGCGCATAAAGATACTCCGGCATAGCTCTTACGTACAGTAAAGCGGCGGCTCTTCCGACTATACTGTCCGCGGCGTATGCACCATTAAGTGCGCCGCTGTGCTTTGCAATGTTGAGCAGATCTCCGATCCCGCTCTTATCCGACAGAAATAAGGATCCGTCCTCAAACCTTATTGCAAGCCTCACGTTTCCTTCAATATAACGAATGATATCAGAGCGCTCCAAGCTCTGTACCTGCCTTTTTAAGATCGTCGATGATGCTCAAATGCTGAGGACATGCCGCCTCACATGCACCGCATTCAACACAGCAGGATGGGAGGTTTTCGGGTGCTATACCCGAAAAGTCATTCTTTGCCTTTTGAACGTTTTCGTACATACCGTACGTGTTCCAAATTCTGAACGTCTTAGGTATGTCCACTCCGTTCGGACACGGCATACAGTATCTGCATCCGGTGCATCCGTTTTTAACTCTGCTCTTGAGTGTGTCAGCCGCCTTTTCGACAGCCGCCATCTCGCACTCGGTAAGATGAGCAAAATCCGAGAAGGTGTCTATGTTGTCAAGCACGTGCTCAAATGCGGACATTCCGCTGAGTATTACCTTTACGTTAGGATATGTTGCTACGTATCTGAGCGCCCACGATGAAGCGGAGCGTCCGGGAGTTACGCTGTCCATAATGTCATATACTTCTTTGGGAAGCGAAGCAAGAGCGCCGCCCTTTATCGGCTCCATTATTACAAGCGGAACGTTGAGCTTTTCTGCAAGCTCGTATCCGCGGAGCCCTGCCTGTTCGTCGGTGTCCATATAGTTGAACTGTATCTGGCAGAAATCCCACTTGCGATACGTGATCATTTCCTCAAAAACCTCATATTTATCGTGGAAGGAGAAGCCTATGTTTCTTATCTTACCTTCAGCCTTGAGTTTGTCGAGATGATCGAGTATGCCAAGCTCCAGGCAAAGGTCCCAACGAGCCTTGTTCATCGCGTGAAGCAGATAGAAGTCAACGTAATCCTTATTGAGACGTTTGAGCTGATTTTCGAACATCTGCTTTGCATCGTCAAGTGTCTTTACCGCCCACATCGGAAGCTTTGTTGCAAGTATATAGGACGAGCGAGGGTATTTGTCGAGAACCTTTCCTACGAAGGGCTCACTGTCACCGTTGTGATACGGGAAAGCGGTGTCTATGTAGTTTACGCCCGAAGCAATAGCGTAATCTATCATTCTTTCAGCCTCAGGCTCATCTATCTTTCCGTCAGCCGTAAGCGGAAAACGCATACAACCGAATCCGAGCAAAGACGCGCGTTTGCCCTCACAGCCGATCTCTCTGTATTCTAAGTTAGCCATATCATTTTCTCCTTTTTGCGTTTTGTATCCTTATTATATCCTATTTTCGCGAAATTGTCAAGAGGTGTTTAGCAAATAAAGAAAACAGCTCCGAATATTCGGAGCTGTTTTACGTATATCAGTGATATTCGGGGAGCCAACCCTTGTGTGCCTCGATGAGATCGTCACAAAGAGCAACGATA
The DNA here is from genome assembly GCA_045535215.1 of Eubacteriales bacterium. Classification (GTDB taxonomy): domain Bacteria; phylum Bacillota; class Clostridia; order Oscillospirales; family CAG-272; genus SIG640. Next base: position 8,391 of record JAZSLE010000011.1, on the reverse strand, counting down.
TCGTCGATAGAAAGCTCGGATGCCGTATGAGGATCAAGCATAGCCGCCTGATAGATAGCTCCCTTCTTTCTTGTTACAGCCGCCTCAATAGTGAGAAGCTGTGTGTTTATGTTGGTCATATTCATAGCCGCGCACTGTACCGGAAGATCGCCGACTACCGTGGGCTGAATTCCAAGCTTGTTTACAAGACACGGAACTTCAACGCAAGCGTCCTTTACAAGATTCGTTATAAGACCCTTGTTGAGAACGTTTCCGCCTATCTGATAGGGAACGTCTGTAACGATAGATTCCATTATTCTCGAAGCGTATTCCTTGGATCTCTTGTGGCTTACCTCGTCTGCAAGATAAAGCTTCTTGTTTTCGTTCCACTTGTTGATCTGGTTTACGCAGCGTCTCGGATACTCGTCGAGCGGGATGCGGTATCTGTCGATGAGCTCCGGGTACTTATCCTTTATGAAGAACATATTGTACTCTGCATTGTGTTCACTGGACTCTGTGCAGTAGTATCCGAATCTTCTTATGTACTCGAATCTTACAAGATCGCAGAATCCCTCGGGAGGATTGTCGAGAATCTCGCAGGCTCTGCGTCTTATCTCGGGATAAAGATCGTTTCCGTCGGCATCCTCTATCTCAAGAAGCCATGCCATGTGGTTGATTCCCGCGATCTTCTCCTTTATGGGCTTCTTAACAGTGTCGTACATTCCGACCTCCTTAAGAAGCGTGCTGGAGCATACCTGAACGCTGTGGCAAAGTCCGACCGTTTTTATATCGGTATATCTCTGCATAAATCCGGAGAGCATCGCCATAGGGTTCGTATAGTTAAGGAAGTAAGCCTTGGGGCATACCTGAGCCATATCCTCGGCAAAGTCTGCAAGAACGGGGACAGTTCTGAGCGCTCTGAATATACCGCCTATACCGAGAGTGTCGGCGATGGTCTGACGAAGACCGTACTTCTTGGGCACCTCAAAGTCGGTTACCGTGCAGGGTTCGTAGAAGCCTACCTGGATAGCGTTAACAACGAAATCCGCACCTCTGAGTGCATCCTTCCTGTTTTCAACGCCGAGGTATGCAGTTACCTTTGCGCGGCCACCATTGATGTTCTTGTTAAGGCTGTTTATCATTGTTAAAGACTCTTCAAGTCTCTTGGGATCAATGTCGTAAAGCGCATACTCAAAATCGCAAAGCGCATCGGAAAGCATCGAGTCTCCGATAACGTTCTTGGCAAATACAGTGCTTCCTGCACCCATAAATGTTATTTTACCCATAGTGATTGTCCTTTCTCGGTGAAAATATTTGTTGAGATAATTATAACACAGCGAAAAACCGTTGTCAATAGATTTTGGTCAAAAAAAACCTCATATTTGAGTGAGCTTTGCGTAATTGCCCATAAGTTTTTTAGTACCTACCTTATCGAAGATGACCTCGTACAAAACATCTCCGCCCATCTTGCGCGCAGATAGTATCGTTCCTTCTCCGAACACCTTGTGGCGGACCCTTGAGCCGGGAGCTATCTCCGCCGCGGACGCGATCTTCTTTTGTACCGTGTTTACGGTTATCGTATTGGACGTTACCGACGCTGTGGGGTGGGAGGTGGTGTCCGAATCAACGTATACGCGCTTTTTCGGTACCGAATACGTGTTAACACCGACTCTTTCAAGGACAGACTCAGGTATTTCCTTGACGAACATGGATAGCGGGTTGTGGCTCGTTCGTCCGAAGTAGGTCCTCATTGTAGTGTGTATCAGATAAAGCTCTTTCTTTGCTCTCGTTACCGCAACGTAAGCAAGTCTGCGCTCCTCTTCAATATCTTCCTCGGGAGAGCTTCCGTATATCGTCTTCTCGGACGGGAAGAGGCCGTCCTCCATTCCTGGAAGGAATACAACGGGAAATTCAAGTCCCTTTGCGGAGTGTATCGTCATCAGCACGACCTTGTCGTTGCTTTCATCGTATCTGTCAATGTCGGATACGAGGATGGATTCCTCGAGAAATCCGTCGAGAGAGGGATCGTCTGCGTTGGTTATGTATTCTACCGCATTCGATATCAATTCCTTGAGGTTTTCAAGACGCTCGCTGCCTTCCTCGCCTCTTGCCTCAAGATCTGCGCGGTAACCCGTGCGCTCGATCGCGTATTCAAAGAATTCGTTGAGCGGAAGCTCATCCTTCTTTTCTGTGAGATCCTTTATGATGTCGACGAAGACGCGAAGTTGAGGCATGAATTTTACGAGAGCACCGTAGGATTCGCCCTTTTCAAGCACCTCGAACATTGAAAGTCCGGTCTCTGCCGAAATGGCGGTAAGTATCTCCACCGGTCTGTCGCCTATCTTTCTCTTCGGCTTGTTTATTATTCTCTTAAGCCTCTCATTGTCCTTGTGGTTGGCAGTGAGCTGGAAATAGGCCATCATGTCCTTGATCTCCTCGCGGTCGCCGAAGCGAACGCCGCCTATTATCCTGTAGGGAATACCGCTCTTTACAAGCGTTGTTTCAAACGTACGCGATTGAGCATTCGCTCTATAGAGAATAGCGAAGTCTTTGAAGCTTTGCTCCTTCTTTGCCACCTTTGACGATATTATGTCGGCAACTCTTCTTGCCTCATCGTCCTGATCGTTTGCGGTTATGAGTGAAATCTTGTTTCCGTTGCCGCTGTCGGTCCACAGATTCTTGCCCCTTCTGCCCTTGTTATTCGCGATTATGGCGTTTGCCGCGTTGAGTATGTTCTGCGTGGATCTGTAGTTTTGCTCAAGCTTTATTACAGTCGCAGAGGAAAACGATTTATCAAAATTAAGAATGTTTTCTATCGTTGCACCGCGAAACTTGTATATCGACTGGTCGTCGTCTCCAACGACCATGAGGTTTTTGAAGCCGCCTGAGAGCAGCTCTGTCAAGCGGAACTGCGCGATGTTCGTGTCCTGATACTCGCCAACGAGCACGTATTTGAACTGGTTCTGATAGTGCTCGCGGACCTGCTCGTTCTGCTCAAGCAGTTTTACCGTCTTCATGATTATGTCGTCAAAGTCAAGAGCGCTAGACGCGTCAAGGCCTTTCTGATATTCGGCATATATTCTTGCATAGTTCTTTTCTCGGATCGATGACTTCGGGGACGCCTCTACCTCTGCCATAATGTCCTCGGGAGTAAGCAAACGCTCCTTTGCTTGGCTTATGAATCCGAGAACCGTTTTTGACGGGTAGTTCTTCTCGTCGAGATTTATACGCTCCGTAGCCGCTTTGACCGCCTTTTTGCTGTCGTCGGTGTCGTAGATGGTGTAGCTTTTGTCAAGACCTGCCTCTGCCGCAAATCTTCTGAGTATGCGCATACATATCTTGTGGAAGGTGCCTGTCCATACCATAGAGGACACCTCCTCGTTTCCGAACGCCTTGTCAAGACGCTCGCGCATCTCGTTTGCCGCCTTGTTAGTAAAGGTTATCGCAAGCACTCTCCACGCCGGACAAGCACCGTAAGCAAAGTCTCCGAGGACCGCTAGTATCTCTTCTGCAGTGCCGTTCTTGAGTATTCTTTCATATTCTGCTACCTCCGCCTCTCCTACCGAGAAGGGAACGTAGTCGCTGAGCACGGCGTTTCCGTACTTTATGATGAATTCTATTCTTTTTACGAGTACCGTCGTCTTTCCGCTTCCCGCACCTGCGAGAACGAGAAGGGGACCGTTTACCGTGTATACGGCGTAGCGCTGTTCTTCATTAAGTGAAGCGTATGCTTTGTCAAAAAGCTTACGCTTGACTGCAGTGTATCTTTCATTGAGTGTGAATGCTTGCATATAACCATCTCCGTTTGGATTGTGTTTTTCAGTTAATATCTTACGCGTAGATTATACCATAACCCATAATAAAAAACAAGTAACGAATCAAAAAAGTATACGTTTTTTAACAAAATATTAAAAATGATAGAACTTGCAATTTTTTTCTTATAAACCCCTTGCTTTTTTGGGAAATGTGTATTATAATATATAGTGACAGTTTATATCCGGTGTTTTCCAAACGGAAAGGAAAGGTTGGGTACGTATGAACCAGAACAAAAAAGGAACGATCATTTTCTCTCATAAGCTTACGGAAGAGGAGATCGAATTAAAAAAGATCCTCACGCACGTTTATAACGCGCTTGACGAAAAAGATCTGGATCCGATACAGCAGATGGTAGGTTATATAATATCGGACGACCCCGCATATATCACCAGCCATAAGAAGGCAAGAAGCATGATACAGAACATAGACAGATACGAGCTTCTATCTATGCTTTTGAGGTATTATCTCGGTCTTTGATTCTTTATGAGATCGATTTTTAAAATAATAAAAACGGACGGATTTTCGGCATATGAGGGTGTGCCTCTTGTGCTTGCGCTTGGAAACTTTGACGGAGTGCATCTCGGTCATAGACAGATACTTTGCGAGACGGTTTCGCTTGCAAGGCGTTTGGGCGCTGCCCCTGCGTTTTGGATGTTTGACGTTCATCCGCAGAGGTATTTCGGGAATGCGTCCGTTAAACTTATCACTTCTGCGGACGACCGTATGCAGATAATGAAGCAAAGCGGTATGGAGTATGCCGTTATCGCCGAATTCGGAGCGCTCAAGGATATGGCTCCGAGCGAATTTCTTTCTTTCCTTAAAAACGAGATGAATTGCGTTGGTGCCGTTTGCGGATATAACTTTTCCTTCGGTAAGAGGGGAAGTGGAAGGGCAGACGATGTTAAAGCATTCTTCGGGGACGCGGCGCACGTTGTCCCGCATTTCACACTTGACGGTGAAAGCGTTTCCTCTTCACGTGTAAGAGAAATGATAGAAGCAGGAGAGATGACCGAGGCCGCAAGGCTTCTCGGACGTCTGTACTCGGTGAGCGGAGAGGTCGTCTCGGGAAGAAGAATAGGAAGACAGATGGATTTTCCTACCGCGAATATCATCGTCCCGTCCGACGTTGTCGCACCGCGTGAGGGCGTTTACGCTACCTTTGCAGAGGTTGGTGGAAAAAGCTATCCCGCGGTAACGAACTACGGAACTAATCCCACCGTCACCGACCTTAAGGACATGCGCCTTGAGACGCATATATCGGGATTTGACGGTGATATCTACGGTAATACGATACGTATAAGTTTCATTGAAAAGATACGCAGCCCGAAGAAATTCGCGTCTCTTGACGAGCTTAAGAACGCCATAGCTGAGGACAAGAAAAGGGCGGATGCGATATGCTCCGCATATGAAAATAAAAATTAACGGGAAGCCAAAGCCTACATTTATGAAGAACATATTGTTAAGATCGTTGGCGGTGACGTGCATATTGTGTACCTTACTGCCCCTCCTTATAATAAATACGTCCGCGGATATCTTCGACAGTAACGTGTCCGGAAAGCCCGAAATATCGGACGTTTTATCTGTCTACGTTTATAATATCGAAAATGACCGAGAGATAGTGTCCTATAACGGCGCGGCAAAGATATCTCCGGGTCCGTTTACAAAAATAATGTCGTTTATAATCGTAGCAGAGATGCTCGGGGACAGACTTGACGAGCGCATAACGGTTGAACAGAGCATGCTCAGCGGCACCTATATACCTTATATGGGCATAGAGGCGGGTGAGGTCTTCACGGTAAAACAGCTTATGTATATAGCGTTTTGCGGAGGCTTCAACGACGCTGTGAACGTTCTTGCCGCGGTCTGCTGCGAGACTCGAGACGAATTCGTTGCAAAAATGAATGAAAAGGCCAGTGAGCTTGGAGTTGAGTCTACTGTATTTACAAATCCCACGGGTGTGCACAACAGCGCTATGTATACGACGATGTCCGACCTTGCGCTTATATTCAGATATGCCTGCACGATACCTCTTGTACTTGAAATAACCAACACCGAAAAGATGGAGATACCCGCAACCGAGACCAATAGCAGATGCATGGTCTATAACAGCAGTATGCTCATCTCCGGAAGAGAAACGAAAAGATACCTTAACGAGTACGCAAAGGGACTCTTTGCGGGAAACAGTGACGAGATTGGAAGGTGTGTTGCTACACTTGCCGTAAAGAACGGTCTTTCCTACCTTTGTATAGTTTACGGTGGAAAAAAGGTGGAGACGGACGACGGCTCTTACGACTCTGCATACAAGCTCATAAATGAATTGATCGGATGGAGCTTTGACAGCTTCGGATACGTTACTTTGTTCGATCCTTCGGTGCCGTGTGCCGATATTACGGTCAAGTATTCCTTGACGTCGGATACGATATCCGTGCTTCCTGCAGACGCGATAGCGCTGTTTTTGCCATTGTCCTTTGATCCCAAGTCACAGCTTGACTACAGAACAAGATTTAACAGTGCGGAATTTGAGGCTCCGCTCAGCAAAAACGACGTTGTCGGAAAGATGACGGTGCTTTACGAGGGTGAGCCGGTCGGAGAAGTGGAGCTTATACTCACCGCAGACGTGGAAAGAGATGAGTTCTTGTCCGCGCTTGACTCGATAAAGGAGTTCTCGAAAAACAGAGTTTTTATACTTAGCGTGGTGTGCGCGATCGCGTATTCGCTTCTGTTTTTAATAGCATCCGCTTTACTCAAGAGGGGAAAGGCAAAGAACGCAAAAAAGAAAAAGTGATCAATAAAGCCGAGGAGAAATCAACATGTTTTTCCTCGGCTTTTACAGTTCATAATTATTAAACAAATGTTTGATATTTAGTAACGCAGGATTGCCAAAATAGATACCGATTTGTGGTAAAATATAAGTATAATCGGGGAGAAGATGATTTTTTGTTAACAGTCGCGAAAAGCTGTTTCAAAAACAGTGTTTTTGCCGTCTGAAATCCTCGGTCAACAGACATAACGCGGAAGAAAAACCGAGCGCGGTGACTATTCCGCTGTATACGGAGGGGAAAAATGTCAATAAATAAAAACGGTGTTGAAAGCGCACGTATGCTGATGGAGATGCTCAGAAGCGCTGACGAGGCTGCATCCGATAAGGACGTTTCAGCTGCCTTGACGGCTATGAGATTCCTGTTCGACAATCAGAGCTTTGTAAGGCTTTCGGCATTTATGACTCGGACGAGCGGCGTTACCGATCCTGACGGTGTTATTTGTGCATACGGTGCTGTTGAGGGTAAGCCGGTATTTGCTTTTTCCGAGGATGCGGATCTGTGCGGAGCGGCAATGACTAAGAGGCACGTTGAAAAGATCAAGGCACTTTACAAGAGAGCCAAGCAGAACGGCGCGCCGGTAGTAGGATTCTTCAACAGTGTGGGAGGTTACCTTGACGAGGGAAGTGCAGTGCTTTCCGCATACGGTGAGCTTATAGATTGTGTTTGCAGTGCGAAGGGGCTGGTTCCTCAGATCGCTATCGTAAACGGAAACTGCACGGGAATGCTTTCATCTGTTGCACAGATGTTTGATTTTGTTATCGTGGTAAAGGGAAGCAAGTTCTACTTCCTTCCTCCCTTCATCGTCGGAGACGGAGCATCCGGTGACGACGTTGCGGCAAAGAAGGGACTCGCGGCAAAGGTTGCCGAGAGTGTAGAGGATGCGTCCGCGCTTGCGAGAGCACTTGTCGCAATGCTTCCTCTCAATAAGAATGATTCAAGCTTCATAGGAGATTGTGGGGACGATATAAACAGGACCTGCTCCATATCGGCAGAGGGCGATTACGACGTACTCGAGCTTATAAAGGAAGTGTCTGACAATAAGAAATTCGTAGAGATATACGAGGAATATGCAAGCGCCGTAAAGGTTGGCTTTGCTTCGTTTGACGGCATTGTTTGCGGTGTCGTTGCAAACGATCACTCGGTAAACGACGGTGCGCTTACGGTCGACTGCTGTAACAAGATATCCGATTTTATAGACTTCTGCTCTATGTTCGGTATCGCTGTAGTTACGCTGGTTGACACGAAGGGATTCGACGTATCCTCCGAAAATGCAGACGCGGGAATAATGCCCGCCTCCGCAAGACTTGCCGTAGCTTACTCAAGATGCAAGTGCGCGAAGATAACGGTAATAGTCGGAAAGGCTTACGGTGCAGGCTTTACGGTAATGGGCTCTCGCTCTCTCGGAGCGGATGAGGTCCTTGCCCTTAGAAGCGCGGTGGTAAGTGTAATGCCTCCCGAATCTGCGGTCGCATTTATGCATAACGACGAGATAACCGGAAGCAAGACCCGTGAGGAGCTTGAAAGCGAATGGATAAGCAATAACTGCTCTGCAGTGCTTGCGGCAGCTAACGGAGACGTGGATGACGTTATTGATGCGACATTCCTCCGCGCACACATTTGCACTGCGGTGGGTATGTTCTCGTCAAAATCGGCATCTGTTCTGTAAGAGAGGAGACCTGTTATGATCAAGGCTTTACTGAATGCTGATGCTCCGTTGCTCTCGGAAAGAGCGACAGAGGCATTGCTGGTGTCGGTTCTCGGACTCGGCGCGGTA
>JAZSLE010000218.1:0-8471 GCA_045535215.1 Eubacteriales bacterium | reverse complement strand
ATAAGTCTGCTTGCGGCAACCGTCTCGCCCTTGTGAACGAGTGCGGAAAATCCGCCTATGAAATTTACGCCAAGGTCGGTTGCGGCTCTCTGCAGAGTCTTTGCCACCTTAACGTATCCGTCTGTGCTTATGGCTCCGCCGATAAGCGAGATGGGAGTAACGGAAACTCGCTTGTTTACTATCGGTATACCGTATTTCTTTTCAATGCTGCAGCCGGTGGAGACGAGGTCCTTCGCGCTGTACATTATCTTATCGTATATCTTATCACAAAGACGGGATTCATCCTCGCTTACGCAATCATATAGGGATATGCCCATAGTTATCGTTCTGATATCAAGGCATTCCTCGCGTATCATATTTATTGTTTCAAGAATATCCGCGGTATTCAGCATCTCAGTTTCTCCATATCATATTCTGTGCATGGAATTGAAAATATCCTCATGCATCGTATGAATGTCAAGTCCTCTTTTCTTTCCGTATTCCGTAAGCAGATCTACAAAATCCGAAAACGGAACCTTAAGGTCATCGATATCTGCCAGCATTATCATAGCAAAGTATTCGCTGAGAACACTCTGTGTGATGTCAACGATATTGGCATCGTTCTCCGCACAAAGTGCGCTGACTCCTGCGATTATGCCAACACTATCCTTACCTGTAACGGTTATTACTGCCTTCATTTTGTACCTCCGATGATTTATAGTTATAAAACAAGATCGCAGGCATTGACCTGCGACGCTTTATTATCAGGCTTTAAACTTTTCAAGCTTTGGAAAAAGCTCATTTGCGTCATCATCATTATCAACAATAACGTATACGGGGGAAGATAGATCAAGACTGAATATACCCAATATGGATTTTGCGTCTACTATGTCGGATCCTGCACGCAGATCTACGTCTCCGTCAAAATCAGTAACCACCTTTACAAAGCGCTGGACTGCGGTAATTGCCGACAGCTTTATTTTCAATTCCTTCACTGCATACCCTCACATAAAGTTATCAATATAACATATATATTATACTACATCAGCTGTAAAATGTCAAGTACCTTTTTTATTTTGAATCGTTATGGAACAGCTTAACGTATTCATAAAGAAAAGTCTCGGACGGCATGCAAAGTCTCTCGTTTTCAAACACGAGATACATATCGCCATCGTGCTCGAATATATATTCGGGAAGACCGCGCTTCACGCTTTTTCTAAAGGACGGAAGCACCTTAAGCACCATCGGCGACACAGGAAGGTCAAGCCTCGTGTCGAACAAAAACCCTATCTGCTTTATTACAGACTCTCCGCGCGGCAACCGTGAAGATAACGACGAATCTATCTTTACCGATATTATGTCGTCGGAAATGCGGGTAGCATATATGTAAGCGCAATATTTATACGGCACGATGACAGAATCCGCGGGCGAATAGCCACCGTCTCCGCGCGAGTATTCCTCAAGCACCGCGTCCACGCTCTCGGCTATCCTCTGCGAAAGCTCCGAGAGAATACCGTCCACCTCGTCACACACACCGTTGCGCTTTACCGAGATACACGAAAAGCAATACGGCCTGCCCGAAACGTTTACCGTTTTTCTGTAATATATCACGTTATCATTGATCACCGAAAATACACCTCCAAAAAGCAAATATCCCGTAAATAATATTGTAATTACCGTAAAAATATTCATGTCGATAATATTTTTCAATCGCAAATTTCTTTAAAACTTCCCAAAAAACAATGCCTTTTGATCTTCGGATAATTACTTTTATTTCCTTTTATGCTAATATATTACATATACGAATGCTACCTATCAATTATCGCGGCGAACGTCGCCGGAAATGCACAAAATACGATCCCGTTATTTGATAAAAAACGCTTGTACATCCGTGTATAATATAGCACGTAATGACAATCCGAAATTGAAAGGAAGCGTAAAAAATGAACCGAAACAACGAACAAAATAATCAAAGCCAGGCTTCATTTAACGAATATTCTCCCAAAAACACAATAAAAAGCTCTTTCTTGAAAATAAGACGACTTCTTCTTACCGCACCGGGCTGTGCGGAGGAGGAAAGCGAGGAGGTCAAACATAGGATCATGAAGCGCGGGTCGTACGTATGTATGATCTTCCTTCTCGGATTTTTGTTGGCAAACGCGAGACTCCCCTTCGGAGCCTATCCGCTCGGGTTTGCTCTCGTTGGATGCGCATCCTCCCACGTTATAACAGCCGCACTCGGAATGATCACCTCAATAGCGGTTTTCAAGCTTCCAATATCGCATTTGTTTGCGCTTTTTGTGCTTATTGCTGTCCGTATACTGGGCAGAGTGTTTCTCGACCGCCCCGAAAAGCCGATACGCGAAAACCCGTTGGAATTCATACGCTACTCTCTGTTCACCGAAAACATATATCTTCGTCTGAGCGCAATATCGGTAGCCGTTTTTGCCGTAGGCCTGTGGAATATTATAATCAACAGCTTCAGATACTATGACCTTTGGGGCGCACTTTTATCAATGATAGCCGCGCCCGCTCTCGCTTACGTTTTCTCCTTGTTTTTTGACTCGGACTCAAGCGCGCACGAAAAGATATCTATCGCCTCCCTTCTCGTCTGCGCGGTATATTCAATATACAACGCGTCCGACATCGGCAGATTCATCGCGGTATGCGTCTCACAGGTATCCTTGCTTTCAATGTTACGCAGAATGCCACCGATATACCCACTTGCTATGTCAGTCGCCCTCGGTATCGTATGCGATCCTCTGTACGCGCCGATGTTTCTTTTCTCCTCGCTTGCATACGTTCTCGTAAGAAGGCTGACAAAGCAAGGCGATTCACCCGCGGTAGTCACCTGCCTTGTTTCGTCTGCCGCATGGGCTCTTATCACCGACGGAAAAAGCGCAATGTATACCGTAGTACCCGCCATGCTCGCATCCGCGGCGCTTGACAATCTGATACGGGCAATAGTACCGTCTGCACTTCCCTCCGAGGAATACGCCTCGATCAAAATGAGACAAAGCGTACTTACCGATTCGGAGAGCGAAAAGCGACTTGCCAAGCTCAGTGCGTCCTTTTCAAAGCTATCCCAGGCGTTCAAGCGTCTCTCGGACAGGCTTTCACATCCTGGAGTATTCGAGATTCGTAAAGAGTGCGACGAGGTGCTTGATAAGTACTGTAACGAATGCAAGAACAACTCAATATGCTGGGGTGAGGACTATAGCAGTACGATAGGATTTTTAAACGAAATAAGCACTCATCTCAACAAAAACGGAAAGATAGACGACTCGTTTGTTCCCGAGGGCATGGCTGAACGCTGCAATGACATAGACAGTATAATCTCTGACATAAACGCAAAAACGAAGGAGCTGTACAGAGACTCACTTGAAAAGGAAAAGCTCACCGTTTTCTCCTCCGACTACTCTTCTCTCTCTAAAATAATAAACGACAGTATTTATGAAAAGCAACTTGAAAGCTCGGAAAACAAGGAGCTGACCGAAAAGGCTCTTGAGGCTATGGGAAGTTATAAAAACGATTTTCACACTGTTTCGGTATGGGGAAAGAGAAAGCTCCGCGTGTTTGCGCGACTGAAAACGGTGAACGAAAATACGGTCGGAATGCGTGAATTCAAGCGGTTGATGGAACGCGTTTGTAATTGCAGCTTTGCAAATCCCATTCTTAAAATAGAGGGAAAGAGCATGACCATAAACCTCAACATACGCCCCGTCTTCGCCGTAGAGGCGGCAAAAGCCCGTCAAAGCGCGGACAACGTTTCAATGTGCGGAGACTCGCCATCCTTCTTTGACGGGCACGACGACTATTTTTACGCTCTCATATCGGACGGCATGGGTACGGGATCAAATGCGGCTCTCACAAGCGGAATATGCGAGATATTTCTTCGTGAGATGCTTGAGGGAGGAAACCGCGTTGACACCGCCCTCAGTATGTTAAATTCAGTCATCGTGTCAAAAGGCAACGAATGCTCCGCGACGGTAGATATACTCGAGCTGGATCTTTTCAGCGGAGTCGGAAACTTTGTTAAAAGCGGTGCCGCATCAAGCTTTATTCTCCGCGACGGAAACGTATATCGCCTAAGTGCAAGAACGATGCCGCTCGGGATTCTGGATGAGCTCGACACAGACATACAGCAGGTAAGCTTCTGCGACGGCGACACCGTCTTTCTCGTAAGCGACGGTGCGGCTCCGATGGAAAACTACGACGAGCTCATAAGCATAATAAAATGCTCTTCTCCGTCCGAGGATCTTAACGTCGTATGCGAGCGAATAATAGCAAACGCAAAAAAGCATTCAAAGGATGACGTGAGCTGCATAGCTATACGGATAAAACGCCTATAAGATAAAGCGGCTTGTAGGCATTTTAAATAAATCAAAAATCTATAGCAGAGTTTTTTTGTAATAAAAATAAAATCTGATAAAATTTCAAAAAAGGTATTGACAAATCAACTCTTTTGTAGTATAATATATATCGTTGCAGATGATTGCAGCGAATCGCGGGAGTGGCGGAACTGGCAGACGCGCACGTTTGAGGGGCGTGTGGATTTCACCGTACGGGTTCAAGTCCCGTTTCCCGCACCAAACAAAAGAAATCCGAACCCAAAGCCGGTAGGTGAAGGGTTCGGATTTCTTTTTTGTATTCGGAGACGAGTGATGCTGACTCTTGCTTTTTTATTTAGCGTCTTCCGATCTCAACGCTTTGTACGGAGTTGTGCCCGTAAACAAACGATATACTTTTATAAAATACGATATGCTGTTATATCCACAGGCGATTGCGGCTTCACTTACTGAACAACCTTTTAAGAAAAGTAGTTGTTCGGCTTTGCTGATTCTCGTTCGGTTCAGATAATTCTTAAACGTCATGCCCGTCACCTTTTTGAAGCTTCTCGAAAAGTGGCTGTAACTTATTCCATTGCTTTTGGCGAGCTCTTTTTCATCGATATCCTCGGCAAATCTTTCTTGAACGTAGTTCATCACTGAATATATCAGGTGTGAGGTTTGGTCGTTTACTAACGGCTCGCTTGGAGTGCCCTGTCTGAGTATGGTCAGCAGAAGCTCCATTATCTTCAGTTTTATTGCCACCTCGGAAGCATACTTTCCCTGCGTGAATTCACTTACAAGAGCGTCAAGCACACGCTTGATCTCACTTTCCTGAAGTTCTTCTTTGCGCCAAAGGCACTTATTTTCCCGACGGTTGATCGAAAAGCGCATTGCATACTCCGCCCCCGCACCACGCTTTGCAAAGTCCAAAAAAAACGATGGGGGGATTTTAATAACGTAGTAGCTATTCTGTGCGCGTTCTCCCGTTACGACGTGATGAATAGCACCCGAGCAAAAAAGGATAAGGTCTCCTTCGCTTATCTCATAGCACGTATCGTCTAAGGCTACCGTATAGCTTCCTTCCTTTACGTAAAGAAGCTCGATGGATTTATGTATGTGTGCGCGGCACGCAGTTGTGTTATTCGAATTATTCTGCACAAAAAATTCTATCTCCTGTCCCGGCGCCCTCGGCTCTTCAATTATTATATTGCTTTTTTTCATAAAAACCTCAAAGAACAAATTTGTTATATTTTTTGACAATTATATTATAGCATTTATTTCGATCTTTGTCTATAATAAAAATAGAGTTTTTACTCAAAAACAAACAATTTCAAAAACGGAGGTAGTAATTTTAATGGATAGGACAGTAAACGTGGGTATCATCGGTTGCGGAGGTATCGCAAAAAATAAACATATGCCGTCGCTTTCTAAATTGCCTAATGTAAGAATGGTAGCGTTTTGTGATATTGTTATCGAACGTGCGGAAATGGCTAAGGAAAAGTACGGAACTCCGGATGCTAAGGTATACACCGATTATAAAAAGCTTTTAGAGGACAAAGACATAGAGGTAGTTCACGTGCTTACTCCCAACCGCGAACACGCCGATATTTCTATTGACGCTCTTTATGCCGGCAAACATGTTATGTGCGAGAAACCCATGGCAAAAACGGCAGATGATGCAAGAAGAATGTATGAAGCGGCAAAGGCCACAGGAAAGAAGCTGACCATCGGATATCAGCACAGACAGAAGCCCGAGAGCATTTATGCAAAGCAATACATAGATTCGGGAGCGCTCGGTGAGATCTATTACGCGAACTGTCTTGCCATCCGTCGCAGAGGAACTCCCAACTGGGGAGTATTCCTTGACGAGGAAGCGCAGGGCGGCGGTCCTATCATTGACATTGCTACTCACAGTCTTGATTTGACCCTTTACCTTATGAACAATTACGAGCCGGAAATGGTTGTTGGAAAGGCTCATAAAAGACTCGAGCACCCCGAAGCAGGAAATATCTGGGGCGATAATGGTGTCAGTTCCACTCCGCTTGAAGAGTCGGCATGCGCGTTTATCCGTATGAAAAACGGAGCTACAATTATGCTTGAAACAAGCTGGGCACTCAACACCTGCGAGACGATAGAAGAGGGTAGCTGTGTGCTTTGCGGAAGCCGCGAGGGACTTCAAATCAAAAATAATGTTCTTAAGGTCAACAAGATAGAGTTTGATCGCCAGACCGAAACTACCGTAAACACCAAGGCTGGCGGAGTAGCGTTTTACAGCGGTGCATCAGGTACTCCGCAGGAGGTGGAAGCGGCAAACTGGATAAAGGCTATCGTAAACGATACCGATCCCGTAGTTCTGCCCGAACAGGCACTCGTAGTCTCCGAGATACTTGAGGCTATATATGAATCGTCTAAGACGGGAAAGCCGGTGTATTTCAAATGAAGATAGCAGTATACGGCGTATGGCATGTCCATGCCCCCGACTATACCAAAACCGCGATGGAGCTTGGAGAAGTAGTCGGATTTTATGAAAAAAATGATGCTCTCGCGGAGAGTTTTGCAAAAAAATTCAACATTCCGCGTTTTAATACCCCCGATGAGCTTCTCAAAAGTGACGCGGAAGGTGTTATCGTCTGTTCTGCTTCCTCTGATCATGCGGAAGATATAATAAAGATAGCAAAAGCAGGTAAGCATATCTTTACCGAAAAGGTGCTTGCGTTAACCGACGCTGACTGTGATAGAATAGAAGCTGCGATAAACGAAAGCGGTGTTAACTTCGTGATCTCTCTTTTTCAAAAATATCTCGGATCGCGTATAGCAGTAAAGGAAGTAGCATCAAGCGGAGAGCTTGGAAAACTGAACTATATGCGCTTTCGTAATTGCCATTCCGGAAGCACAAAGGATTGGCTGCCAAAACATTTTTATAACGTGAGGGAGTGCGGAGGCGGAGCGATGATAGACCTCGGTGCGCACGGAATGTATTTGACCGAATGGATACTCGGGTTGCCCATAAAAGCGAGCTCTGAGTTCACGGTGAGTTGCGATGTTGAGTCGGTAAAGGAAAAGAACGTGGACGAAGTAGAAGATAATGCAGTTACCATTATGAGCTTTGAAAATGGTGCAATCGCGGTAAATGAAACGGGCTTTGTATCGAATTATTCTCCGGTTACTCTTGAGGTGTTCGGAGAAGATGGATATGTCCGCATGGTCGGAAACCGCGTTGTGAAGTGTACCAAGGCAACCGACGGCGTTGAAGTTGAGCTTGCGGTAGGAGCTGATAAACCCTCACCACTTGTGCAGTTCTTAACAGGGACTCTCCTTGACGGCTGTGGGATGAAGGAAGCGAAAAACCTCACCCATATGATGACATTAGCATACGCTAAATCCTTATAACTCAAATAGCATTTGTGTCCACAAATGCAGTGATTCGTATGCCTTAATTAAAGACAACATTTCAAATGACAAAATAACGTAAAGGCACTTGTGGCAAGAATTTTCCACAAGTGCTTTTTGCTATCTTCCGGAAGGTGATAAAAAGCCTTCCTCCGGGAGGAAGGGGGACCACGAAGTGGTGGAAGGAGCCCGCGTGACTTTGAGCTTGGATATTCTCCATTGTAACGTCCTCTCCCTCAGTCAGCTTCGCTCCCTCCCGTAGGGAGCCTTAGGCTGCGTATTGGCAATTGTGCGTAGCCACGGTTGCTATGCTTGCTACACCGTAGAATGCAAACCGACTTATTTTTCTTCCCAATTTGGTTGAATCTCTCAACCAAAATTCAAATATTAAGTTATTGTTTTGCTAAATGAAATACTGTATAATATAAGCGTAGCTACAATAAAACCCGAAAGGAGAATTTTTATATGAGTATCAATTTAGGAGAAAAACTGAAAAGTCTTCGCAAGGAGAAAAATATATCCCAAGAAAAATTAGCGCAATATCTGAACGTATCATTTCAAGCAGTGAGCAAATGGGAGAATTCAAGCACATATCCCGACATTGAACTTTTGCCCGAACTTGCACGATTTTTCGGAATTACCGTTGACGAGCTTCTTGGGGCGGAGCAAATCGATGAGAAAAAGCTTTATGAAGAATATGAGGCAAGAGCAGCCGAAATCTATCGTAACGGTGATATTTCGGGGACTTTACCGATTTGGCAGGAGGCATAT
>JAZSLE010000167.1:0-2765 GCA_045535215.1 Eubacteriales bacterium | reverse complement strand
CAGCTCGAACAGTTCTTCTTTGTTTGAGACTCCGAGCCTGCTGTAGACCTTCCTTGTGTATTCCTTCACAGTATTGACCGTGATGCCGAGGTAGTAGGAGATCTCGCTCTGCTTTTTTCCCTTGAGCAGTTCACGGAATACGTCAAGCTCTCGGTCGGTCAGCTTCTGTACTTCCTTCGTGTCCCGAATGACTCGGTCAATTTCCTCGTCGGTATATCTCGTCTTGACGATCTTGGCTGTCACCGTAGATATGGCACTCGGTACGGGCGCATCCGTGGGGGGAACGGGGATCGGCGCGTGTTCTTTTCCTCTGCGGAGAATGAAGAACCAAACCGCGCCGCCTGCTATCAAGAGGATAACGACGGAAACAATGATCACGGGAACGGTGGGAAACTCGGAGGGCGGAGTAACCACTATCGGTTCATAAAAAGCGTAGTAGGTTACGTTCTCGGCGGTCATAAAGTTCGCGCCGTCGGTAAGCTTTTCTCCTTTACCGTCCGCAAGCGTGAACCAGCCGACAAAGGTATATCCCGTGCGTTCAATGACCTCGGGGAGAGAAAGTGCTTCGCCAAAGGTCTGCGTTGCTTCGGTCTGATTATAACCAAAGTCGAAGGTTACCTTGTAGATATTGGGGGTATATACTGCATAAATGTCTACATTTTCGGTTTCGTTGCCAACCACTAAAGGACTGCCCTGATCATAGTTCATTTCTTCACCAAGTGTCCAAGAGGTCAGCGTGTATCCCGTTTTTAACAGATCGGGTAATGTAGGTATCACGCCCGAAGGGACTGTTACCGTATGCTTCCACTCGCCGTCCGCAAAGAATCGGAAGGTTACGTCGTGATTGTTTGCGCCAACGGTAAACGTACCGTAGTAATTTTTGTCACCGAGCTTTTTCTTAATAAAGTCAGTGGAAACCGTGGGGGCGTGTACGAGATGTCCTTCATCGTTGTACCACTCTGACGGGGAAGTACTGCCGAAATAGTTGTATCCGTTTTCCTCGGTGGGCTGTTCGGTTTTAGGCAGGTGAGTTTCATATATACCGTCAACCACCAGATTTCCATAATATTCGAGATAGCTTATATCAAAGAAATCGGTGTACCACGAATACCAAAGCCATCTGTCCTCGCCGTACCCCATATAGTCGGACATATTCATTTTACAGGTGTTGCCCTCTATCGTGCAGAACAGAAGCTCTACCGAGCGAGTGCTGTAATCCAAAGAAGGAGCATAATCCGTGTATATCGCGCCCATTGCGTTCTCGGCGTAATTTTTACGGATTTCGGTATTGCTTACTGTTACGTTCGTTGCGCCGTTGAGATATATCGCACCGCCGAGTCCCCGCTCACTGCATAATCCGAGATTGCCGGATGCACTCTCGGTTTCGGGAATTGCTTTGTTTTCGCTTATATAGCAATCCTCAATATTCGCGTTTGATATAAGAACTCCGATTCCTCCGCCAAACGATGCCTTGTTTCCGATGATCTTGCAATTGCGAACGGTAAGAGAGGAGCCATCGTCACATCCGATTGCACCGCCGCACAGCTTATCCGCCCAAAATCTTTCGCCGCCGTAATAATAATTCGCGTCGTTCTTCTCGAAAACGCATCCCTCAAAGGTTGCAACGGTATTCTTTACGAACACCGCGCCGCCGCCGACCGCATTCTGAACAAAGCCTGATTTGTTTTCCTTAAAGCTGCAATCCTTAACATTCAGCATAACGTTTTTGTCGGCTGCCTCTACGTAGACCGCACCGCCGCCATACAACGATGCGTTGGAGGAAAAGCTGCACCCCTCCAAATTAAGCTCTAACTTATACGGCACGTTGTCGCCATGCTCCGCTTCAAGCGAGGGAGTCAGCGTGTAATCTCCATAAAATGCGCGGATCGCGGGGCCGTACGTATGCATATATTTTTTGAATTCACAATTTTTGAAGCTTGCGCTTGCATTGCCTTTGCATTGTATAGCATACTGATTTTTTAACGGATACGGAGATAATTCCTCGCCTTGGCTATCATAGGAAAGCTGCCAGTCCTCATCCGTCAGCGTGCTTGTGTCAAGCCCTTCGTCAAAGACGATACCCTCAAATACAAACGACGAGCTTTTGCCGCCGATCTTCGTACCGTTCAGTATGAAGCTTGCGCCCGTAAACACGGCGTTACCATCCGTCTTTCCGCTTTTTATCGTAATGTTCTTATCAATGGTAATTCTTTCAACCGTATTAACAGCGCCGGTAGAGTTAAGGTTAAAATCAATATCACCGACGAGAATGGTATCGCCGTCCTTTGCGCTATTCAATGCTTTTTCAAATTCCGAGCGCGTTGTGATCAGCTCGTTTTCCTGCGCGGACACCGCCAAGGGCAATACCGAAAGCATAAGGCTCATGATCAAAAGGGCCGCAAATAAGCGCACTATATTTCTTCGTTTCATATCGAATCCACCTCCTCGAAGTCTATTCCTCTTTCACGGCAAAACTCATAGAATTTGCCGAGCGTCATCATTTGCGGCTTGCGCCCCTCATTCTCCCAACGGCTTACCGTTGGCAAGGACACACCAATCGCATCGGCAAGCTCGGTTTGTGAAAGTCCAAGCTTCATACGGACGAACTTGACCGCATCTCCAAATTCCATATTCTTGATGTTCATTTGCGCACCTCGCTTGCACAGTTAATCATTATTTATCATATTATAACACAAATCGCTTGTTTTTTCAATATGTGCAAGAAAGTATGTTTGTAAATATTTATCGGCAGAAAGGAAAAAGGC
>JAZSLE010000163.1:0-5647 GCA_045535215.1 Eubacteriales bacterium | reverse complement strand
GTTAGGCAGCTTACTGTTAAGGTGCTCATATGCCTCCTCCTCGTTCTTTAAGCAGCACATAAGTCTGCCACACACGCCGGAAATCTTAGTCGGATTAAGGGAGAGATTCTGCTCCTTTGCCATCTTTATTGACACCTGATTGAAGTTGGGAAGGAAGCTGCAGCAGCACAGCGGACGACCGCAGATACCATATCCGCCGATTATCTTCGCTTCGTCTCTTATACCTATCTGTCTGAGATCTATCCTCGTCTTGAACAAGGATGCAAGATCTTTTACAAGTTCTCTGAAATCAACTCTCGTGGGTGCGGTAAAGAAAAATATGAGCTTGCTTCTATCGTGAGTATATACCGCGTCTATGAGCTTCATCTCGAGGCCGTGCTCTGCTATCTTCTGGTTGCAAAGCTTAAATGCCTCGTCTGAAAGCGCGATATTCTCCTCGTTTACGATCTTATCCCTTTCGGTAGCGACTCTGAGCACCTTCTTCAAGGGAAGAAATACGTTTTTGGAGGAAACAAGGCAGTTTGCGAGACTGCAAGTACCGTACTTATCACCGCGTACCGTTTCAACGATAACCCCTTGACCCACGGTTATCTTCATATCCGACGGGTCGAAATAATAGGTCTTAGCCGCACTTCCGAAGCGAACGCCCACTACCTCGTACTGTGCTTCGTCCTCGCCCGCCTTCTGCTCGGATTCGCCCTCCTCGGCTACAAGGTCAACGTCGTCGCCTCCATCAAGCATCAAAAGCTCGTCTACAGATTCATTTTCCTCTATGTCGTTAAGCTCGCTTATAATCTCGGAAGCGCTCTTGGTTTCAGCTCTTGCCTCTGCGTTTTCCGGACCTTTTCGGTTATTTTTTCTCTTTCCGCGTCCGTGGTCGTTGCGGTTATGTCCCTGCCCCGACTGCTTCTGAGGATTTGCCTTGTTTGACTCTTCCGTCTTTTCGACCTTCCTCGAGGGCGATTCAACAGCCTCTCCTATCACCTCTGTATCGGTAACGTTCTCCTTTTTGGAAGGTTTCGGACCTCTGCGGTGGTGATGCTTTTTATAAGGCTTGTTCATTTTATTTTCACTCATATGAATAAAAGCTCCTGTGTTTTAATTATGTTAAATAATACCTGTTTTCATAGCAAAGCTTGTTCTCACTCCGTTTACGGATGCATTCATCATCAAGGACGATACCGCATCCTTTACCGCCTCGTCGTATGCATAGAGCACCGAAAGACTGCAAAGCTCGGACAGGCGGATAGCCTCATCACGCATATCCGGAGTAAAGAAGGCAGTGTTGGCATTCTCGTCGACCTTTATCATTATAACATCGTGAAGCACGTCTCTGAGAAGCACAAAATATTCGGTAAGAACGTCTCTTTTAAGCGGAAGTGAGTAAACACACTTGAGGCGCTTTGCCTTCGGGATGCTCTTATCTATAACGTTTCGGGAGATCTCAAGCACCGCTTCCCTTTTCTCATGAAATGCAGTAAGAGTATCTCTGTTGAGAAGCGTCAGCGCCTTACCTATCGAGCCGTTAGCAGAGACCGCGCACGCGTATATATCCTCGTCCTTATATGAAACGTCCGAATATCTCTTTATCCATTCGCATATTTTATCGGGAGAAAACTTGTCCATTCTGAATAAGAAGGATCTTGATATGATGGTCTCAAGCAACTTTGACGCGTTTTCGCACAAAAGAATGTACACAACGTCCTCGGGCGGATTTTCAAGTGCAAGAAGCCACGCGTTCTGCGCCTGAACGTTCATTGTGTCCGCTTTTTCGATTACAAACACAAGTACGGGCATCTCACAAGGTCCGATCTGCGCCTGCGACGTCATCTCTCTTACCTTATCTACAGTTATCGCCATTTTTCCCGCATCGGCTCTTACAAAAACGAGATCGGGAGTGATTCGCTTGTCCGTTCTCTCGCAAGCGCGGCAGCTTCCGCACGGAAGAACGTTCTCCCCGTTTTTACAAAACAGCGCCTTTGCCAATTCCACAGCAAACGTATGCTTACCGCTTCCCTCGTCGCCCTCCAGAATAAGCGTCTGTGGCATTCTGCCGTTTTTAATTGAATTGCACAGTGCCGTCTTACTGCTGTTGTTTCCGAAAAGCTTCGGCAAAAGTTCTCTCATAGCATACCTCCGATATTTGCATACGGATACACATTATATTATACCAAAAAAGCGCCGAAAAGTCAATAGCAATATATAAAACTTTGCGGGTCGTTGCCAAAGCAACTCCCCGCATAAGCACATTATGAACACGAGCACCTTTTATCCTTGCCAATAACGTCACTGCCTCCCGTGGAGCAAAACTCATTGACGGGAAACGCCATGGATTTGAATACGGAGCAGGGGTCCTCCTCGTTACAGCTTACGCATTCCTTATCGGGAACACAATACTCCGTTGCATTGATAAGGTACTGTGCTTCCCTCGTTATCTTCACTACGGAAAATACTCCTATAGAAACGGTAAGTATTCTTCCGCCATCGCTTTCCTCGGCCAAACATCCGTCAACCTTTCCGTAAACGTCCTCGGGAACGTCACAACAGCAGCAAACGCAGCAGCAGTTGCATTTTTCTCTCTCATACACTCCGACAGAAAGGATAACGGGATCGACAAGCTCTATCGTTGCCGTAGGCGTATTCTTTCCCGCACAACAGAATGTGGGGCAAGAACAAAAGCTGTCGTTAGCGCTTGAGCGGAATACCGTGGTATTGCTCTCGCCTCCGTAAAGCACCGCCCTCTTATCTATTACCGCGATTCCCTCAAATTCCTGACTTCTGTCACATCCGACGCACGCCTCAAAGGTCACCTTAATATAAAGTCTGCCGTTTACCGTATAAAAGCCTCTGTTAAAGGCTATCGGCTCCACAAGAACCGAAGCGGAGGCTATACACGCATCCTTTACCCTTATGTTGGTAGTTCTGTCGATCACGTCGTTTCCGAAATCGCTGAGAAACACCTTCACGTTTTCAAAGCAATCCCTGTCTCTGCAGGAATCAAGCACTCTTGACGTCTCTATGCAAACAGAATCCCTTCCCAAACAGTTGTATTTTGTATCAGCCATAACATATATGTTCCTTTCACTGTATTTGGACAAGGCAGACCCGTCTGCGAGCCCCCTGCCCTCGTTATATATTATGTTCTTCAACAAAATTTGACACACGAAAACAAAAAAATATTGCCACCCGAAAGGAATGGCAATATTTGTACGTTATTATTTACCCACACAAAACTTTGAAAAGATACCGTTTACGATATCCTCGCTGACCGCTCTGCCGTCGAGTTCAGACAAGCACGTGACCGCGGACTCAAGATACATTGCGCATATATCCTCTCCGTATCCGAGAGCGGCCGCGTTTTTACCCTCGGAAAGTGCGGAAAGTGCGCCCTCTATGGCCACTGCCTGTCTTGCTCCGACGATTATCGCATCCGTTCCTATACTTATGCTGTCGTCAATGAATATCGATTCTATCATTTCCTTAAGCGCTTCTATCTTATTGTCCTGCGCGCTTACCGGTACGGTGTGCTCAAAGTTATCCTTTATAAGTGCTTCATTGAACGCGGGTGACGTGATATCGCTTTTGGATATGACAGCTATAGCCTCTCCGTTAAAGGATGCGAGCCTTTCGATCAGTGCGGTATCCTCATCGTCAAGAGGTAACGAGGAATCAAAGAGAGCAAGAACGAGCTCTGCGTCCTCGATAGCACGCTCGGTGCGCTGTATACCGATAAGCTCTACCGAATCGGTGGCGTCGTTTCGGAGACCGGCCGTATCAAAAAGCCTCAAGGTCATATTTCCGAGTGAAAGAGTATGCTCAAGGACGTCCCTCGTCGTGCCGCGGATATCGGTCACGATAGCCGCCTCATATCCGAGAAGTGCGTTGTAGAGCGTGCTTTTACCCGCGTTTGCCTTTCCGCATATAACGCAACGTATTCCCTTGCTTACCGCGTAGCCTGTCTTATAGGTATTGCACAGACGCTCGCATCTCTTCTCAAGTGCCTGCACCTCGGACTCAAGTCTATCTCGAGGAATATCGCTAAGATCCTCCTCGGGATAGTCTATCTTTGCATACATCTGAGTCATAAGCGACAATATATCGTTTCTTAAGGAATCTACCGTACGCTCAAGTGCGGTGACGGAGCCCTGTGAGAATATCTTTATTTGCGCATCGGTTTCTGCCTCGATAAGTCCGCCGATTGCTTCTACCATATTGAGATCGGTCTTTCCGTTTATAAACGCCCTCTTGGTAAACTCACCCGGACCTGCCGCAACGGCACCGCTCAAAAGTGCGGCCTCAAGCACGCGTTGTGTAACGAGGACTCCTCCGTGACAGCTTATCTCAACGGTATCCTCGCCGGTAAAGGATCTCGGCGCGCGGAAGACGATCGCGATACCGTCGTCAATAACGTTCCTCTCGGGCTTTCCCGAAAGTATTTCCCCGTACATCGCAAAGGAATGCCGAGCATCAAAAAGCCTCTTACCGTTTTTACACACGAACATTTTGTCGGCAACGCCGATCGCATCCGGTCCGCTTATTCTTATAACCGCAATTCCACCCTTACCACGTGGTGTTGAAACTGCCGCAACGGTATCAAAAAGATCCATAAAAATCTCCCGAAATCACATTTTTACCCTGGGTATTCTTGATGAAAGCGCGCAGAGGCACTCGTACTCGATACTTCCCGCCTTCTTTGCAAGATCCCGAAGTGCTTCTCTCTCGTTCCCGAAAAGGACGACCTCGTCTCCTACCGAAATGCCGTCAATTCCACTTACGTCGACCATACACTGATCCATGCATATTCTGCCGATAATAGGTGCCTTTTGGCCGTGAACGGTGACGTATGTACCGCTATAAGCACGAAGGAATCCGTCTGCGTAGCCTATAGGAAGAGTTGCGCAGATTATATCCTTTTCTGCGACGTATGCTCCGCCGTAGCCTACCTTTTCTCCCTTTTTGACCTTATGAACGTGCGTTACTCTCGTGCAGAGCTTCATAACCGGGCGGAATCCGTTGTCATCCACTTCGTTCTCATAGGGCGCGGGGCCGTACAAGGATATTCCCATTCTGAAGGCGTCAAGCGTATATTCGGTAAAGCGCATTATTCCCGCAGTATTGCATATATGTACCGTAGGAAGATAGCCAAGATCATTTTTGAGAAGCTCGGTAAGCTCGGTAAATCTCTTGAACTGAATTCGCGTGTCCTCCTCGTCTCCTTCAACGTCAGCTGAGAAGAAGTGCGAAAAAATACCGCACACGTTTAACTTCGGATCTGAAAACAAGGGCAAGATGCTTGCCGCGGAAAGCTTTACGTCTTCTTTTGAGTGCGCAAGGTATCCGATTCGGTTCATTCCCGTATCAATAGCAATGTGGACCTTCAGCTTCTTTCCCTCGGGGACAGCCGCTATCATTCTTTCGGCGTATTCGTCGGAAAGCAGGGTAACGGTAATATCGTTTTCAACAGACAGGGGGACGTATTTCGTATCAATGTATCCAAGTATGAGTATTTCTGCATCACGCACGCAGTTTTCGTTTATTATCTCTCTTACCTCAAGAGCCTCTTCGATTGAAGAAACCGCAAAAAAACGGCATCCTGCTTCAAGTAAAGCGGGAACACAGATATGCGCACTGTGACCGTAAGCATCCG
>JAZSLE010000115.1:0-2743 GCA_045535215.1 Eubacteriales bacterium | reverse complement strand
GTTCTGTGAGCCAAGGAGTTGTAGTTAACACTTGTCTTCCTAAGACCGCTTGGCCTCCGACTTTTTATTTTTGCTTTTTTGCAGATGCAACTATTCTTGAATACACTCTCGGAAAGCAGCTTTGCGTGGGCTTTCCTTTTTTACATATTATTGCGCAACGGTATTCCTCCGTGCTGTTATCCTTTAAGGAGTACTCGGTGAGGGTAACATCGGATGCTCCCAGCTCGTGCATATGCGCGTTTGCAAGA
Organism: Eubacteriales bacterium; assembly: GCA_045535215.1. Classification (GTDB taxonomy): domain Bacteria; phylum Bacillota; class Clostridia; order Oscillospirales; family CAG-272; genus SIG640. Next base: position 2,495 of record JAZSLE010000115.1, on the reverse strand, counting down.
GCCAACTCCTCTTTCCCCTTTGCACCCTTCAATGCTATCATGCTGCCGCCGACCTTGGTAAAGGGAAGGCAAAGCTCGGAGAGTATATACTGCTCGGAAACTGCCCTTGCCGTGGTGAAATCAAAGCATTCTCTGAGAGTCTTGTCGCAGGCGAGCATTTCTGCACGTCCGCATATCGCAACGACGTTCTTAAGCCCGAGAGCGGAAGCGCACTCGTTTACGTAATTTACCTTCTTTTGAGTGCTGTCAAAGCCGACGAATGAAAGCCGGGGGTAGTGAACCGATGCGGCTATCGCACACGGAAGACAAGGGAATCCGCCTCCGCATCCTACATCCGCTATCCTTCCTTCATGCTTGTCCATAAGCTTGAGAAGATAAAGACTGTCCGCAATATGCTTTACTATCACACCGCGCTCATCTATTATCGCGGTGAGATTCATTTTCTTGTTGGTCTCGGTAAGTATTTCATAGAGTGAAAAATATTTTTTCAACTCCTCCTCCGTGCAATATTCTGAAAGACCGTTTTCGGTCAATACCGCAATGCACGCGTCAAAAAAATCCTGCTCTCTCACGTTAACCTCCCGACTTCATTCTGAGGAATATCAAAAGCACCGAAATGTCCGCAGGGCTTACACCGCTTATTCGCGATGCTTCTCCTACCGTGGATGGTCTGAAGCGTTCAAGCTTCTGCATCGCCTCTGTGCGAAGACCGCTTATCGCAGTGTAATCTATGTCTGCGGGAAGCTTCATTTCTTCGGTACGTCTGAGTCTTTTGACCTCGGCTAACTGCTTTTTGATGTATCCGTCGTATTTGATGTCGTTTGCTGCGGTGATGGTGACATCGCGCGGAAGATCGGGTCTGTCCTTATCTATCGGTGCGATAAGATCGTAGTCAAGGGCGGGACGTCTTAAAAGATCCGAGAGTCGATTCTGTCTCGATAGGGGCATCTCGCCGACCGACGCAAGATATGCGTTGACCTCCTTGCCGGATACCGCGGTGTCGCAAAGCCTCTGCTTTTCCTTTTCGATAAGCCTCTGCTTTTCAAGGAAGCGCTGATATCTGTCCTCGGTCACAAGACCGCATTTGTATCCTATCGGAGTGAGACGTGCGTCGGCGTTGTCCTGCCTCAGCAGAAGTCTGAACTCGGAGCGGGACGTCATCATTCTATACGGCTCGTTCGTTCCCTTTGATACGAGATCGTCTATAAGCGTACCGATATATCCGTCCGAGCGCAGCAGAACGACCTCCTCGCGACCGAGAAGCTTCATCGCGGAGTTTATTCCCGCAATAAGCCCCTGCGCGGCTGCTTCCTCGTATCCGCTTGTGCCGTTGAACTGCCCTGCACCGTAAAGCCCGTCTATGTCGCGGAACTCAAGCGTATGCTTAAGCTGACTCGGGTCTGCACAATCGTACTCTATCGCGTATGCGTATCTCATTATCTCTGCCTTTTCAAATCCGTTGAGTGATCTCAGCATAAGACGCTGAACGTCTACCGGAAGTGAGGTGGAAAAGCCCTGAATATACATCTCGTCGGTGTTCGCGCCCATAGGCTCAACGAAAAGCTGATGCCTTTCCTTGTCGGCAAATCTTACTATCTTATCCTCAATGGAGGGACAGTATCTCGGGCCGGTTCCGTGAATGTTTCCGGAATAAAGCGCGCTTCGGGAGATGTTGTCCTTTATTATTTTGTGTGTTTCGGCGTTTGTGTATACTATGTGGCAGGGTATCTGCTCGATCGAATTCAATGCCGCAGGATCGGTGTCTGCAGAGTAGGGAGTGATATATTCCTCTCCGCATTGCTCCTCAAGCACCGAAAGATCTATCGAACGCTTGTTTACTCTCGCGGGAGTTCCCGTCTTGAAACGCATAAGTCGGATGCCGTGCTCCTTGAGGGAAGCCGAAAGGCCCTTTGCGGGAAGCAATCCGTCCGGACCGCTATCCTTTACGCTGTCGCCTATGAATATCTGTCCCTCAAGATAGGTTCCGGTAGCTATTATGACCGCATCGCACTCCCATATCTCACCGAGAGAGGTACGTACACCGCATATGCGCTGTCTTCCGTTCTCCTCGGACGTAATTATCTCAACGACCTCCTCCTGGATAAGGAGAAGGTTGCTTGTCCTTTCAATAGTGCGCTTCATAATGGTGCGGTAAAGTATTCTGTCCGCCTGAACTCTCTTTGACTGTACCGCTGCGCCCTTTCCGAGATTGAGCGTTCTGCTTTGGAGCGTGACCGCATCCGCCGCCCGTCCCATCTCGCCTCCGAGAGCATCTATCTCAAAAACGATATGTCCCTTTGCCGTTCCTCCGATAGAGGGATTGCAGGGCATATTTGCACCCGCATCGAGAGACAGCGTGAACAAAACCGTATTTATGCCGAGTCTTGCGGAGGCAAGAGCCGCTTCAACACCTGCGTGTCCCGCACCTATAACGACTGTCTGTGTTCTATGTGGATCCATTTATAGGTCTCACTTAAGTCGGATCGTAGCCATGT
>JAZSLE010000219.1:0-3053 GCA_045535215.1 Eubacteriales bacterium | reverse complement strand
CACGTGAGCTTCGATTTAAAAAAAGGGGAGCTTTGCGTAGTTCTCGGACCGAGCGGTGCAGGTAAGACCACCCTGCTCATTCTTCTCGGAGGTATGGACGACGTTACTAGCGGAGGCGTTACGGTCGACGGTGTAAAGATAACCGAGCTTAAGGGCAAAAAGCTGACGAACTACAGAAGACACGACGTCGGATTCGTTTTTCAGTTCTACAACCTTATTCCCAACCTCACGGCTATAGAAAACGTAGAGATCGCCGCTCAGCTTTCAAAGGATCATATTCCCGCATCCGTGGCACTCGAGCTTGTCGGCCTTGAGGATAGAAAAAGGAATTTCCCCTCACAGCTTTCGGGCGGTGAGCAACAGAGAGTTGCCGTAGCAAGAGCGTTGGCTAAAAAGCCGAAGCTCCTCCTTTGCGACGAGCCTACCGGCGCACTTGATTATGCTACCGGAAAGAGCATACTCAAGCTTTTGTACGATTTCTCCAAGAACGATGGAATGACGGTTATAATTATAACTCACAACTCCGCACTTGCGGCCATGGCGGACAGAGTCATAAAGCTTAAGAACGGCGAGGTAGAGTCAATGGTGCTTAATTCATCACCGTGCTCTCCTGAGTCTATAGAGTGGTAAGGGCTTAAGCAAAAGACAGATGAATGTTCGAGACAAAACGGAGGATATTTTATGAGCAAAATGATGCGCAGATCGACGAGACGCGAGATCTTTTCGTCGATGGGTAGATTCTTTGCTATATTTGCGATAATCGCTTTAGGCGTTGCGTTCTTTTCGGGATTGCGAGTTACGAAGGATACGATGGTCAATGCCGGCAATTCTTACATAACCAAGCATAATATGTTTGATTTCAAGGTTGTGTCACCCGTAGGTATTGAGCAGAGCGACGTTGACAAGCTTTCACTCGGTGAAGGCGTTATCAGCGCCGAGGGGGCTCACTGCAAGGATGCTCTGATATCGGTAAACAGCGACGGAGACAAGACCTACAGATTTCACTCGATTACGGAGAATGTGAATAAGCTTAACGTGATCTACGGCCGTCTTCCCGCAGCTGACGGTGAGTGTGTAGTAGATGCGAGAGCATTCGGAGAGGACTTCATCGGAAAGACGATAGAGCTTTCTGAAAACAACTCGGAGGAGACGCTTGACGCGTTTTCGCAGAAGACGTTTACCGTTGTAGGTGTTGTTACCTCTCCCTATTATCTCAATTACGAGCGCGGTACGACAAAGCTCGGTGACGGTACGGTAACCGCATTCATATACGCGGTGAAAAATTCGTTTTCCGCTAACGGAGAGTCCTACGATGAGGTGTTCATAGACTACGATCTCAGCGGAGAAATATATTCTGACGAATATAACGATGCACTTGACGCGGCATCCGAAAAAATGGGTGCGCTCTGTGAAGAGATATTCTCGGAGAGACTTAATGCGGAGATATCCGCCGCACGCGACCTTCTCGACAAGGGCAAGGCAGAGCTTACGATAAAGGAAAACGAGTATCTTTCAAAAAAGGAAGAGGCTCTCAAGACCTTTGAGGAAATGCTTGCCGAGCTTGACAGGAGCAAGGCAGAGTACGACGCCGCAAAGAAGACTCTTGACGAAAATCTCGCTGCGCTGAAGTCGACAGAGCAGCAGCTCAAGGCGGCAATCGAAGACCTTGAGAAGAGTTACTCGGTAGTGACCGACGAAGCCGAAAAGACAGAGATACACTACAGCATAATTAGGTACAAGTATCAGCTTGAGGAGGTTAAGACCGCTCTTGCTCCGCTTCTTGATTTTGAAGCGATCGAAAAGGAGACTCTCGCCGCTATAACAGATGGCTACAACGCATATTACAAGGCAAAGAGTGCCGTAGAGGATGATTTTGAGAAGACCGAAAAGGAAATAGCGGTTGCTAAAAACAAGATAGAACAGGGATACAAGAGTCTCAATGCGGATATCGAGTGGAGCAACCTCGCATTCACAAGACTGTATAATTCCGGATACGTTTGCTTTGACAACGATTCAAGCATAGTAGACTCTATCGGACGCGTATTTCCTGCATTCTTCTTTGCAGTGGCAATACTCGTTTGTATGACCACCATGACGAGAATGATAGACGACCACAGAACAGAGCTCGGTACGTTCAAGGCTCTCGGACTCAAGAATTCCGAGGTCAGAGGAAAGTACATATTCTACGCGGGTATAGCGTCCCTTCTCGGATGCGGCGCAGGCTTTGCGCTCGGCACGAAGTTCCTTCCGTTCTTTGTATGGAAGATATACTCCATAATGTACGACTTCTCGATAGAGCTTGAGTATCTGTTTGATCCGATCGTTCTTGCGATATCTGCGGTGATATCTCTCGTATGCTCGATAGGTGTTACCGTCTACTGTCTGCGCAGATCAATGAAGGCGGTTCCCGCAGAGCTTATGAGACCTGCCGCTCCCGGCAACGGTGGAAGGATATTCCTCGAGAGGATCGGATTTATATGGAACAGACTCTCGTTCCTCAAAAAGGTAACTGCAAGAAATATCTTCAGATATAAGAAGAGAATGTTCTTGATGATCTTCGGCATAAGCGGTTGTACTGCACTTTTGCTTACGGGCTTTGGAATGTACGACTCGATATGCAATATAGTGGATTATCAGTATGAGGACGTTACAGTATACGATTCGATGGTGCTAACCTCGGAGCCGTTTACAAGCGACGATGCATTCAAGAAGGATTTCGAGGACGCTTACGAATTTATAGATTCGTATATTCCCGTACATCAGATGACCGCGGATATCAGAGTAGGCTCTGCGGTGAGAAGCACGAGCGTTATTATTCCCGCAAAGGATTCGCTTGAAGGCTTCTTCCTTTTGAAGACCGGGGAAAAGGACGTTGCTTTCCCCAAGGTAGGCGAGGTAATAATCAACAACGGTCTTGCAGAGGTGCTTAACGCAAGTGTTGACGATACCGTTAAGCTTACCGATGCGGATGGAAATACGTATACATTCACGATTTCGGGTATATTCGACAATTACGTCGGTAACTATCTTATAACCTCAGTTGAGGCGTTTGA
>JAZSLE010000130.1:0-3892 GCA_045535215.1 Eubacteriales bacterium | reverse complement strand
ATCCGCCTGTCGGGAATGAAGCCGTATGAGGATATAGATATCGTTGAGATAGGCCTCAGACCGGGTGAAAAACTTTATGAGGAGCTTCTCATAAAGACAGAAACTCTGACTCGTACCGAAAACGAGCTTATATTTATTGAAAACGACGCTCCCATCACGAGAGAAGAAGCGGACGGTAAGATAAAGAAGCTTTGCGACGCGGTCAAGCGCGCAGAATGCGGAATTGATCAGACGGAGATAGTTAATACGATGAGAGAGGTCGTTCCCACGTTTATAACGCCGGAAAGCGTTAATGCGGTAGCCTCTCAATCCGAAGAAATGCAGATGACAAAATAATGAAAAGGGCGTAGTATGTTATACTTTGTAAACGATTATTCCGAGGGAGCACATCCCGAGGTGCTTAAGCGACTTATAGAAACAAATATGGAAAAGCTCAGCGGATATGGCGAGGACGGTTATTCCGCATCGGCGAAGGAAAAAATAAAGAAGGCCTGCGGAAAGCCTGACGCGAAGGTGTATTTTATTACGGGCGGCACGCAGACGAACCAGGTAGTTATAGATTCTGTTCTCAAGGGCTACGAGGGTGTTATATCCGCGCAGACGGGACACATAAACATTCACGAGGCAGGTGCGGTCGAGTATTCGGGACACAAGGTGATACCGCTTCCGCAAAAGGAAGGAAAGATATCGGCAAACGATCTTTCGTCATATCTTCGCGATTTCTACGCAGATCCGAGCCACGAGCATATGGCTATACCGGGAATGGTATATATTTCGCACCCGACCGAGTACGGAACTCTTTATACTAAGAATGAGCTTACGACTCTGTCCTGCGTGTGCAGAGAATACGATATACCGCTCTTTCTTGACGGTGCAAGACTCGGATACGGTATTATGAGCGATGCATCCGACCTTTCGCTTAAGGATATAGCCGACCTTTGCGATGTATTTTATATAGGCGGTACAAAGGTAGGAGCTCTTTGCGGTGAGGCGGTAGTGTTTACGGGAAAGCATGCTCCGAAATACTTTATGACGAGCGTTAAGCAGCACGGCGCAATGCTTGCGAAGGGAAGACTTCTCGGGGTTCAGTTCGATGCATTGTTTACGGATGACCTTTATTTCAAGGCAAGCCGCAATGCCATCGATGCCGCAGAGGCATTGAGAAGGATATTCAAGGAAAAGGGATATAGATTCTTCCTTGAAACTCCGACGAATCAGCTGTTTATTGTGCTTGAGAACAAGGTAATGGAGAAGCTCAAGGAAAGCGTTGCATTCAGCTTTTGGGAAAAATACGACGAGCAGCATACTGTAGTAAGATTTGCCACGAGCTGGGCTACAACGAGTGAGGACGTTGAAGCACTCGGACGTATACTGTAAGATAATATAAAAACACGGCATTCAAGCAAGGTAGAATGCCGTGTTTTTTGCATTTACGGTGTATTATACCGGAGAAGCTTCGTTACTGCGCGTTACGGACCTTATCCAGTTAAAGCTGTTTATTTTGAAGAATGCGACGATGCATTTTAGTATCTGATCGCACTTTAAGCAGGCGAACACCACCCACGGAGGAGCTCCGAGCCACAAGGATATCAATGCGGACGGAATTACTATAAGAAAAACGAATATGGTATCGTTTTTAAATACGAATCCGACGTCTCCTCCGGATTTTACGAGCCCGAAAAGGCAGGCGGCTTGGTAGCAGGTTCCGACGATGGTGACCGATAAGACGTTTATAAATTCTGCGGATACGCGTGCCGCCTCTATGGATATTCCCGAGTAGAGAGAGATGAAGCCGTCACGTATCAGGAATACGGTAAGTCCGGTCACGACGCCGAGGCATACGAATATGATCTGCACCGTGCGGGCGTATTCCTTCATAAGATCGGTCTTGCCCTCGCCGATCGTCTTTCCCGTTATGATACCAACGGCTGACGACATACCGTTCATTGTGATGTAAGCGAGAGAGTTCATTGTGTTCGCAACACTTACCGCCGATATGACCTCCGGGTCGAAGCGGCCCAAGATGACCGAGTTTGCCATCATATTCGCACTCCATACTATCTGGCCGCCGATTATCGGGAGTCCGTATTTTACGAAATCGCGGTTGAGCATTTTATCGGTCTTCAGAAGATCCGAAAGTTTAAGATTCAGGCGCTTGTCTATAAGGAAGGTGTAAATAATGATTATAGCGCATTCCGCTATACGCGATATGAGGGTAGCTATCGCGGCTCCCATAACGCCCATAGGCTCAAACCAAAGCTTACCGAAGATTAGCGTGTAGTTAAGTCCGATATTGATAAAAAGCGATATACCGGACACTACCAGACCTATTTTTGCGATCTCTACGCTTCTCATCGAGGCGATAAGTGTCTGTGTTATGCAGAAAAACAGGTACGAAAGAGATACTATTTTGAGATAGGTCGAGCCATCTTCTATTACCGTGGGTGCATCTGTAAAGAGAGCGATTATAGCTTCCGGAAAGAAGAAACAGACCACGGAAAGCAAGAGTCCTACGGCTATTGAAACGCGAAGACCGATGCTTATTATTTTTTTTATGCTTGTGGTGTCTTTTTTGCCCCAATATTGTGCCGCGAGCACCAATATAGCGCCCTCGATTCCTCCTGAGAACATCTGAAGGAGGGTCTGTATCTGACTTCCCATATATACTCCGGATATGGCATCGTCTCCGAGAGAGCTTACCATAACGTTGTCCGCAAACGAGACTGCGAAGACTATGAGGTTTTGAAGTGCTACGGGTATTGCAAGCGCTATAAGTGAGGAATAAAATTTTTTATCCCGTGTCAGAAGCTTCATTTGGGTCTCCTTTGATCAACAAAAAGTTTTTTAGAATGCTTTTACGAGTTGAAGAAGCTTACATAATCAAATTCGTCAAGGTATCTTTTCTTTGAGAATTTGGTTTTGTAAAGAAGTATGTCTCCGCCTTGGTAGTCCTTCCGTGAAAAAACGCTGTTTACGAAAACGCTTTTGCTATTGTAGGGGTTGTCCTTCGCTATGAGTACCTTTTTCTCGAAGGGAAGGGAATCAAATCTTCCGGTATATTCCTCGGAGGGTGAGAGAGGATATACGAACATAATGCATATGTTGGAGGGATCTACTCGCTTTTTTCTTGCGTCCCATCTGTCCTTCGCCTCTTCAAAGGAGGAAAAATGCATAAATTCCAATATTACAGTTTTACCATCGTGACATATCTTACCCACAGGGAAGGTCTCGTCGCTGTTCTTTACCTCCTCTACCTCCTCTGAAAGAAATCCGTAAAGATCCTCAGCGAAGGTGAGAAAGTCGTCGAAGGGAATACGAAGGTTTATCGTGGGAGTCTTAAATTGAAGACCGAGGTCGTGGTATATGATGCCTGCGACACAGTTGTTCGATATTATGGTGATATCCTTATTGTTGAGCATACGAAGGCGCTTCATACAATATTTTTTTCGTCTTTCTGCGACAAGAGAGAATATAAACGTTTTGAACCTCTGCAGCATAGCCTTTCTCCTTTTTTGTAATGAAAAAACCTCTTTGCAGAATAGCAAAGAGGTTTCTGGGGTGAGTAATGGGATTCGAACCCACGGCCTTCAGGGCCACAACCTGACGCTCTAACCAACTGAGCCATACCCACCATTTAAGCATGGCGTGCCTTGAGGGACTCGAACCCCCGACCTACTGCTTAGAAGGCAGTTGCTCTATCCAGCTGAGCTAAAGGCACATACGGCAACGACAAAAATTATAGCAGATTATTTTCTTTTTGTCAATACCTTTTTTGTTTTTTTGGGAAAGTTTTTTTAAAATCTTCAAATGGATATCAACGGAAGCGTAATTATTTTCTGCAAACGAGTCGCACACCGTCAATCGCGACGATATGAAGCACCTCACCGACATC
>JAZSLE010000077.1:0-8465 GCA_045535215.1 Eubacteriales bacterium | reverse complement strand
CTTCGGCGAGCCCAACACCCACAAGGCTCCCGAGATACTCCATACACATTACGTAAAGCGCGGAATCAAATAATTCCACGTGAATATAGGCACCGCCACCACTCGGGTGGCGGTGCTTTTTTACATTTTGATGAAAAAAACAAAAAAGTGCATAATATTTACCGAAAATGCGGAGAATCCTTACACAAAAATAAAAAATGTTCACAGCGCGTCAAAATTTTTATGTTATAATATAATGAGTATAACTATAACTGCGCGCATGCGCGAATAACTCATATATAATATGAAAGGAATAAACAGAAATGATAACGATTGACCATCTTGTCAAGAGCTACGGCAGCATCCATGCGCTTGACGACATCAGCTTCCACGTGGGAAAAGGCGAGATCGTTGGTTTTCTCGGCCCTAACGGCGCGGGAAAAAGCACTTGTATGAATATACTTACGGGATATCTCTCCAGCAATTCGGGTGTGGTTAAGGTAGGCGACGTTAACGTCCTCTCCGACCCTCTCTCCGCTAAAAAGCAGATCGGATATCTCCCCGAGCAGCCACCTACTTACCCCGATATGACGGTGGAGGAGTACCTTAACTTCGTTTATGAGCTTAAGAAGTGTACGTTTAACAGAAAGAAGCACATCGAAGAGGTGTGTGAGGTGGTCAAGATAAGCGACGTTAAGGGCAGACTTATCAAGAACCTCTCTAAGGGATACCGTCAGCGTGTAGGTATCGCGCAGGCACTTATCAACAACCCTCCCATAATAATATTCGACGAGCCTACGGTCGGTCTCGACCCTAAGCAGATCATCGAGATAAGAAACCTTATCCGTAATCTCGGCCGCGATCATACAGTCATCCTCTCCACCCACATCCTTCAGGAGGTGCAGGCGGTTTGTGACCGTATCATTATTATCAACAAGGGAAGGATAGTTGCGGACGAAAAGACCGAGAACGTTACAAAGATAGTTGAAAACAACCGCAGATTCAACGTAAAGATATGCGGTCCTCAGAAGGAGGTCCTCGCGCTCCTCAAGAATATGACGGGTATGGTTTACGCAGAGCCTCTCGCAATAAAGGACGGAGACGCGTTTACTTACTCCATAGAAAGCGAGTACGGAATCGATATACGTAAGAAGTTGTTCTACGAGCTCGCACAGAGAAACTGGCCTCTCGTAGGTCTTGAGTCGCTCGGAATGAGCCTTGAGGATATCTTTATCGCAGTTGTCAACAAGACGGGACAGAAGCAGGCTTCCGCCCGCAAGGAAAAGCCGCAGAGAAGACAGAGGTCCGGTATAACCGGAACCGAATCTACCGTCGCTGAGGAGATCATCCGTAAGACAGAGGCGGACAAGGCGTCCTACGTCAGCCCCGTAGACGATGACGAAGAGTAAAAACAGAAGAAAGGAAACGGTCCGTATAAATGCTTGCCATATATAAAAAGGAATTGCGTTCATACTTCACAAATGCTATAGGCTACGTATACGTAGGTGTGTTTCTCGCAGTAAGCGCGGCGATCTGCTCCTATACGACCCTTCAGCAGAAGACGTATGATACAAGATATTATTTCACATTTATGATGTATGCACTCGTAGTGCTCATCCCCCTTCTCACAATGAGACTCTTCTCTGAGGAGAAGAAAACAAAAACAGAGCAGCTGCTCCTTACCGCTCCGATTACCATCACAGAGATGGTGCTCGGTAAGTATCTCGCGGCATTCACGCTCTACGTCGGAACAGTTATCGCATCCTGCCTCAACTTCTTCCCTCTCTACGTCCTCGCAGGCGCACAGAAGAAGGCTGCCGAGGCATCGGGCGATAGTGCTTCCACAATAGAGCTTATGGGTGTCAACGGAGCACAGATCTTCGGAAGCATCATAGGAATGATACTCATCGGCGCCGCTATAATCGCCGTCGGTATGTTCATCTCCAGCCTTACCGAGAATCAGCTCTCCGCAGCGGTAATAAGCATCTCCGCTGTAGCATCGATGGTAGTTATCCACTTCCTTCTCAGCGCGGGCAATGATTCTGCCGGAACAAGAATCATCGGATCCTACGTTATCAGAACGGTTCTCGGTTGGATAAGTATCTTCTCGAGATTTACAAACTTCGGTTACGGTATATTTGACTTCTCAGCTCTTCTGTATTACGTATCGTTCGCGTTCGTATTTATCTACCTTACGGCAAGAGTATACGAAAAGCGCCGTTGGTCGTGATATGATACAGTTGATGAAAGGATGTAATATAGAATGAACAGAAACAAGATAAATAAGGCGGGAGTCAGAAGTAAGGCCTTCAGATACGGTACAGTATCTGCAGTGCTCAGCATTCTCCTTATCGCCGCCATCATACTCGTAAACGTTATATTCACCATGCTTGCAGATAAGTATCTCTGGCAGATCGATATGACGAAGGACAGACTCTATACGCTCAGTGATTCCTGCATTGAGGCACTCGCAGACGTGTCGGCGGACGTTACCGTATATTTTTGCGATGAGCCGGACGACCTTGACGCAAACGAGACCACAAGAATAGTACATCACACTGCGCTCGAGCTCAGAGAGAAGATGCCCAATATCCATATAGAATACCTTGATATATATAGAAACCCCTCATCCGTAGAGAGATTCAGACGCTCAGAGGACGAGACCTTCCATTCCACTACCGTAATTTTCGAGAGCGGAACAGAGTGGACGACAAACCAACTTCGTTCCTTCTACGTTTTTAACTCCTCTACAGATTCCACTCCTTGGGCATACAAGGGTGAGCAGACCTATACGGCGGCTATCCTTTCCATAACAAGAACCGAAGCGCCCATCGCCTGCATCACACAAAACCACGGTGAGATACCCATAAATCAGCAGCCCGCATTCGTTGAGATACTCACACTTTGCGGATACCGCGTAATGCCCATCGACCTTGCAGTGGACGAGATCCCCGAGGATTGCAGACTTGTCGTTATCAACGGTCCTACAGACGATTTCCTCGTTAAGGACGGTATCTCCACCATCAGCGAGATAGATAAGCTCGACCGCTTCCTTGACGGACTCAACGCTATGATGGTGTTTATGTCTCCCTCCTCTCCTGTGCTTCCCAATCTTGAGGAGTACCTTGAGGAATGGGGAATAAAGTTCCTCCGTCAGACAGACGAGCTTGCAAACAAGACGTATCCCTGCTTCGTAAAGGATATGCAAAATTCTCTTACCAACGACGGACACACAATAGTCGGTGAATACGCTACCGACGGTCTCGGAGCATCCATCCATAAGGATATGAGAGCATCCGGATTCCCCGCAAGAGTTATTTTCCCGAACGTTATGCCTATCGTTTATCCCGATTCCTATAAGGTAACGACGTACATCCCCGAGGATAACTCCGCGTCCGATACGACAACTCAGAGATTCACATACGGCTACTACTCATCTTCTGCCGGAGTTGTAAGAGAGGCATACGACGTATTCACCTCCTACGACAGCGCAGAGCTCATTGCAAACGGCATGACAGTTCCGAGCGCAACCTCCGACTTCCGTCTTATGTCAGTAACGAGAGAGCAGAGAATGGTAGACAACGAGCACAGCGACAACTCTTACGTGTGGGCTTGCGGTACTACCGATTTCGTCAGCCAGAAGCTTCTTATGTCCAACACCTACGGTAACTCCGACCTTATGATGTACTCTATGCATACAATGAGCAAGGAATATATTCCGGTAGGACTCGAGTATAAGATCTTTGACGATACGACTATTGACGGTATCACCACCGCCGAAGCGGATCAGTACACATGGACGCTTATCCTTGTTCCGCCTGTTATCATGTTTGCGGTAGGAACGGTAATAATCATCAGGAGAAAGTATTCATGAGTGATAATCTTAACGAAAAAAACAAGATAAACGAAATGACCGAAGAGGATTCGGACATAGTTGCTCCCGAAACGGAAAAAGAGCCCGAGCAGGAGGGCGGATCCCTCTTCTCGGATGCTGTCAGCGAATTGAAGCCGAAGAAGAAAAAGAGCCTTCTCAAAACACAGAAGAGATTCATCGCGCTCCTCCTCGTATTCACAATACTCCTCAGTGCATCCGCCGCAGTCGTTGCTTACATAGTAAGCAGAGACCTCTGGGTGGATACCAAGGGAGACGGCGCTAAGTATTACGTTATGGAAAAGGGCGGCGTATACGTCATCACAGATAAGGACGGATATACGCTTGACAAGACCGACGACGGCAAGCATTACGTTACCCTTGCGGGAAACGTCGTTGACGTTGATGAGAAAACGGGTGAAGTAAGCTATTACGCGTACGTTGATGTCGAGGGCAACGAGCAGGTCGGCTCAAACGACAGAATAATGATGTATCCTCACACAGGCTCGGATAAGATAGAGCAGCTTGAGGTGTGGAATATGAACGGAAGCTACACCTTCATTAAAACGAAGCCCACAAAGGATGCCAAGGAGGAGGCTATCTGCCTCAAGGGTCACACCGAGCTTCCGCTTAACGCGAACCTTACCTCCCTCTTCCTTACGACGGCAGGCTACTCGCTCACAACTCTGAAGATCGACTCCTCCGACGTTGCAAAATACGGACTTGCGGAGTACGGTCTTGCAGACGAAAAGAGAGTGGACGCAGACGGCAACGAATACGACTATTCTCCCGCTTGGTTCAAGATGACCGACGATGGCGGAAAGACGTATAAGGTGTTCGTGGGTAACAAGACTCCTATGGGAGACGGCTACTACGTAAGATATGCGGACAGAGACGCGGTGTATATCATCGCATCCACAGGCTTTGACGCACTTTACGATATAAAGGACAGGATCAAGAGCACGGTATTTGCAGACGTTGAAAGCTTCTGCGTTCCCCAGCTCACCGCACCTATGACGATGCAGAGCTACTTTAACGTAGAGGGCTTCACCTATTGGAATCAAAAGACTGCGTTCGACGATCCCTTCTCTACACGTCCGCTCATCCTCTTCTCCTATATCGATGTTGACGACAGAATGATGACCGAGTATCAGTATATTCCCTATTTCAGCATCCCCGATCTTGAGATAGACGACGGCAACGGCGGCAAGATACTTCTCGACCCGCTTGTTGACGACCCGAACGAGTATGCTATAGATACCATGCTTCAGAATCTGTATATGGTATCCACGAGAGACACGGGCGTCAAGGTCGTATCGATAGATATAACCGAGGACGAGCTCAAGAAGTACGGTGTCTACGATCCCGCGTACAGAATGATGTTCACCTATGCGGGTGCAGAGCATGAGATATGCGTAAGCGAAAAAACCAAGGACGACACCTACTATATGCTCAGCGCGATATACGATATAATCATAGAGGTAGACGCATCCTACTTCAGATTCTTCGAGTGGAACGATGCAAGATGGATGGCACAGGATATCATCCGCTTCAACATTGCATTCACAAAGACGCTCGAGCTTAAGACGAAGGATCTCTCCTTCAGCTTTGTATGCGACAACTCAAAATCCGAAATGAAGGATACCATAAACTCTAACAACATAGAGATATTCCTTGAGGAAGAGAGCAAGCTCGTAAACACGAAGCAATTCAGAAACTTCTTCAACGTTCTTACCTACACTCGTTTTGAGGGTGAGGCGGGACTCAGCGATGAAGATGTCGCAAAGCTGATAGCAGACGAGAACAATCTTATGCTTACGTTGCGCTATACCACCAACGGACGCGACAACGAGTATAAGTTCTACAGATACTCCGAAAGACGTGCATACGTTACGCTTAACGGCTTCGGCGGACTCTACGTCCTCTCAAGCCAGGTTGAAAAGATCATATCCGACGTTCAGAAGATTCTCACAGGCGAGACTATTAATCCCGAACAGAAGTATGACTGATAAAAAGAAGGACAGAGAATTTAATTTTCTCTGTCCTTTTTCTTATATTCTCATTGAGTTCAGTATCGCGAGGATGAGCACTCCCACGTCCGCGAGTATCGCCGCCCACATTCCGACGGCACCTATACTGCAGAGCAGAAGAACGAGAATCTTTATCGTGATGGAGCCTATGACGTTCGTCCTTATCGTGCGCATTACCCTCTTTGAAAGCTTGTATGCGTAGTAAAGCTTTTCAATGTCACTTCCTCCGGCGCTGAGAAGCACGATATCCGATGCCTCTATGGCGGCATCCGATCCAAAGTCACCGATGGAAACTCCGACGTCTGCCGCAGCAAGCACCGGTGCGTCGTTGATACCGTCTCCGGTGAAGACTACGGTATTTCCGCATTCCTTCAGATGCTCGAGCATATCGAGCTTTTCGCTTGGGAGAAGCTCGGCGAGCACCTCGTCAACGCCTATTTGCTCACCCACGCTTACCGCACTCGACCTTACGTCGCCGGTGAGGATGATACAGCTTTTTGCACCGTCCTTTTTGAGGGATTCGAGCGTTTTGGCCGAACCCTCCTTTATTTTGTCACTCAATACGGCACTTCCGATAAGATTGCCGTCGGATGCAAGGTATACACGGCTTCCGATGCTGACCTCGTGCGGCACCGTTACGTTGTTTTCCTCCATAAATCCCGCGCTTCCCGCAAGATATACAGATCCGTTTATCAATGCCTTCGTTCCCTTGCCCGCGATCTCACTTATGCTCTCTGCTCTCGGAACGTATACGCCTCTCGCTTTTGCCTCGTTTACGACCGATACCGCTACCGGATGAGTTGAGCTTGACTCGGCAGATGCGAGAATTGAGAGAAATTCGTTTTCGTTGCCGCTGCATTCAATGCTCTCAACGCTGAATCTTCCTTCGGTGAGAGTTCCCGTTTTGTCAAAGCAGAACACGTTTGCCTTCTCGAGCAGTTCTAACGATCGGCCACCCTTTATGAGTATGCCGTTTCGCGATGCCCTGCCTATGCCGCAGAACGCGGCAAGCGGTACCGAGATGACAAGTGCGCAGGGACAGGATACGACGAGGAAGCTGAGTGCTCTGTACACAGATTCACTCGCGCTTGCTCCGAAGAATAACGGAACTACCGCAAGAAGCAGAGCCGCTACGACTACCGCAGGAGTATATACCTTCGCAAATCTGCGGATGAAGGATTCGTGATGCGATTTTCTCTCGGATGCGCTTTCTACCATGCGGAGAATTCGGCTTACCGTGGATTCGGACGAGCGCTTCGTTACTCTTATCACGATGCGCGAGGAGAGATTTATCGATCCGCTGTATATTTCGTCCCCGACGCCTGCCTCTCTCGGCATTGATTCTCCGGTTATCGCCGCGGTGTCGAGCGTAGTTCTTCCATCAACGATCACCGCGTCAAAGGACGCGCGCTCACCGACCGAGAGAACGACCTCCTCGCCGCACTCCACGCTTTCGGTGTCTACCGTTATCTCACTGCCTTCGCGAAGTACGGTTACCTCGTCGGGTGTAAGGCTTTTGAGCGCAAGCACCGATTTTCGTGAGCGCTCCTCTGCGTACGCCTCAAAAACGTTTCCGATCCTGAAGAGCACGAGCACTGCAAGTGCCTCGAAGTACTCCCCGAGGATGAACGCGCCGATCGCCGCGACCGTCATAAGAAAGTTTTCATCAAGCAGGCGCAGACCGAACAGGCTTTTGAACGCGGAAAGGATGATGTCGTATCCCGCGACAAGAAATCCAAGCGCTATTATCACCACTCCGACCGCCGAAAAGGCGGGGAGCAGGTGCATTACAAGTCCGCCTGCGACGGCAAGAGCGACCGATATTGCTATTCTTATAATGTATGAGCGTATGCTTCCACCACCCGAGTGGTCGTGGCCGCATCCGCAAAGCGAGTCGTGTGAATGCCCACAACCGCACCCCTCGTGGTGCTCGTGCTTATGTTCGTGGCAACCGCACCCCTCGTGGTGCTCGTGCTTATGTTCGTTGCAACCGCATCCCTCGTGATGCTCGTGCTTATGCTCGTGGCAAGAGCATTTTTCCTTTTCTATTATGTTGCTTTTCATTGCCTTCCTCCGATATCAACTATGCATCCATCCTCGCAAATGTGGATGGCCGCCATATCAAGTATAAGTCTTACGTGCTCGTCGGCGATAGAGTATATCATTTTCTTTTCGCTTCGGTGGGCGCGTACAAGATTCGATTTTTTAAGTATTGCAAGATCGTGGCTGACCGCGGATTGCTCCATTCCGACCGCCTCGCATATGTGTGTGACGCAAAGGCTTCCCTCAAGAAGCGCGAGAAGTATCTTCAGACGTCCCTCGTCCGAGAATACCTTGAAAAGCTTCGCAAGCCTGCGTGCGTCCGGCATTTCCCTGCCGCTTTGATTGAGTTTTAACATGTCTACTCCTTATGAAAACGTTTTCATATGAAAATTATATCATATTTGCGTTCAAAAGTCAATAGCTAACGCAAAAATAATGTAAGAATTTGAATTTAACAAAATCTTGTTATAGGGTGTTTAAAAAAGACACAATTTTGCTGTATAATATAAAAGGATAATTATATTTAAAGGAACGTATACATG
>JAZSLE010000230.1:0-3690 GCA_045535215.1 Eubacteriales bacterium | reverse complement strand
AGACCGCTTGGCCTCCGACTTGAATTCTACGAGGCGCCTACCGCACTCGCGCAGGCAGAGATACTCTCAAGCAACCCCACAAACCCGAGCGATCCCTCGGGATCCGACCCCGACGGCTCAAGCGAGCCGAGCGTGGAGACCGTACCCGAAACGGAAAGCACAAGCGCGGAGAACGTATACGACTCCTTCGATAACGCTATACTCATAACGGGTGCTACCGGCTTCTTCGGCGCACACCTCGTAAGAGAGCTCGTCTTCTCCAAGCCCGACGTAAAGCTCGTCTGCCTCGTAAGAGGAGACGCAGAGAAGAGACTCCGCGATAGCCTCGCGTGGTACTTCGGAGACGGCTTCGTAAGCTTCGCATCCGGACGTATCGTCGCACTCAGCGGAGACATCACCGATGCAAGGCTCGGACTCTCGGACGAGACGTACGAGCGCCTCGCAGAAAAGGTAAGCGAGATATATAACAGCGCGGCTGACGTAAGACATTATGCGAACGACGAATCCTCGTACGCAAACGTCAACGTCAACGGCACCGTTAACGTCATCGGATTTGCAAAGAAGGCAAACGCGCGCCTCTACCATATCTCCACCTGCAGCGTAAGCGGAGACAGAATGAGAGATAACAGCCCCGGCGCAACCTTTACCGAGGACGACTATATCATCGGTCAGGTCTGGGAAGAAAACGTATACGTAAAGAGCAAGTTTATGGCGGAAGGCCACGTATTCAGCGCAGCGAGAAACGGGATTGACGCGAAGGTATTCAGACTCGGCAGGATCGTCGGAAGAGCCTACGACGGCGTATTCCAGAGAAATCCCGAGACGAATGCGTTCCGCCTGCTTATGAAGGCGCTCTGCGAAATAGGAAGCCTGCCCGAGAGCGCGGCAAACGTCAAGGTAGACGTTATGCCGGTCGACGTAGCCGCAAGACAAACGGTAACGCTCACCGCATCGGATAGACCGGTATTCCATATAATGAGCTGTGATCCTCCCACCATACGCGATATCGCGAGAGCATTCGGAAATAAGCTTAAGATCGTTCCCGACGAAGCGTTTGAGGAAATACTCAAGGAAGCGTCTGAGAGAATGACGAGCGAGCTTCACGGCATCGTTATGGATTACCTCCACAGAAACAAAAACGACAGACCCGAAATAGAGGTCACAAATACGATAACCACCGAGGAGCTGATATCGGCAGGCGAGGTTCCCGCATCCTACCCGCTCTCGCTTATACTCCGCGACATCGTAAAATAATTTTTTTGACCGTTTGCGCGAATTTTGACGAAATTGAACGAAAGGAGAAGTATACTGATGGAATCCTTTGCAATGATAATGTTTACAGTGGCTATCTTTGCCATCCTCGGCTTCCTTTTCTGGAGTAAGAGCCGGAGGAGAAAGCGCCCGCTCTTACATAAGCTTTTTCAGGGACTCGCTATAGCGTATATGAGCTGGATAATCCCGCTCATGATAATGTACTTCTTCGATCCGTCAGATACGACCTTTATGTTCATACTCGATTGCTTAATGCAGCCGGGCGGTGCGCTTTGCTCACCGATATACCTCTGTATATCCGTCTGCCTCGTAAACGGCTATGACAAGTTCCAGAAATGGATGAAGTATCTCTTCATCCTTCCGATAATTACAGTGCTTGTCGTCTGGACAAACCCACTTCACCATCTTCAGTATGAGGTGTTCTCGGTCGTACGAAACGAGATAGTCTTCGGCCCCTGGGTCATCGTGGCAGGCTTCGCTAACTACGTCTATCTCGTTTCCGCGATCACGTATGCGATACGCTTTGCGATAAAGAATAAGACAAAGCTCTATTTCAATCAGTGTATCCTCTTTACGCTCAGCGGACTCGTTCCGTTGCTTACAAGCATGTATGCGACCTTCATAAGCAGAGAGGCATCCATTATGCTGACACCGCTCAGCTTCATGGTCACCCTTGTGCTTAACGGAATAGCGATATTCCAGCTCCACATGCTCGATATCACTCCGATAGCTACACAGCATATCCTTGAGGGTATCTCGGTTGCCTACCTCGTCCTGAGCGACGACGGACTGGTAATTAAGTATAACAAGAGCTTTGCCTCCATCTTCGCTGAAAAATACGGCATAGCCGAGGGCAAGTACCTCGACGATTGCGTAAAAAACGAGGATAAAGGTGAAAACTCGGCACTCTACAATATCATCAACGCCATAGGCTCAAGCATGGAGGACGGCGGACTCGTAACCTACGAGCAGGCAATAACCGTGGGAGAGAACGATAAGACAAAGAAGAACTACTACGTCGTGGACGTTTCTCCTCTCTTTGTCAATAACCGAATCACCGGCTTTGCCGTGCTCTTCAAGGACGTAACGCAGATACGAGACAGTATGCGCAGACTCCAGGAAAGCCAGGAGCGAATGATGGAGCAGGAGCGATTCGCCTTCCTCGGACAGATGATAGGCGGACTTGCCCACAACCTTAAAACACCTATAATGAGCGTGTCGGGATGCATATCCGCGGCATCCGCTCTCGTCGACGAATGCGTTGAAAGCCTTGACGACGAGATGGTAACCAAGGAGGACTACCTCGAGATATACGGTGAGATCCGCGATTGGTTCCAGAAGGTCAAGGATGCGACCGCCTATATGTCGGATATCATAACCGCCATAAAGGGACAGGCCGCGCATATAAGCACCGACGAACAGGTGACCTTCACTATAGACGAAATGATCAAGCGCAGTATGCTGCTTATGAGACACGAGCTCCTTGACAGCGGCTGCCGACTCGTAATAAATAAGGACAACGATAAGATGATCTCGCTCCGTGGCGATATAAATAATCTTGTCCAGGTAATGGGAAATCTCGTCACCAACGCCATTTTTGCCGAAAAGCAGGCGGGAAGAGCGGGTGACATAGAAATAGAAATAACCTACGATACACAAAATCTTTATATAAAAGTCAAGGACCGCGGAACAGGCGTTAGCGAAAAGGTCCTTGAAAAGCTGTTTAAAACAATGGTCACAAGTAAGGGAACGCTCGGCACAGGCCTCGGTCTTTACATTTCCAATGCGGTTGTAAGAGGAAAATTCAACGGCAGCATGTGGGGAGAGAACAGAGAAGGAGGCGGAAGCATATTCGGTATCTCTATACCGCTCGAGCTTGTAAGCATTACAGATGCAAAGAGAGGTGAGGCGAGATGAGAAGAAGTAAACTCGTAACACAAAAGCAAATATCCATTCTTGCTGTTGATGACGACCCCATAATCACAGAAACGATACAGGATTATTTTCGAAGGTCCGGCTACGACGTAGACGTTGAGCAGAACCCCGTAAATGCAATAGAAAGAGTTCGCGAGGGTAACTACGATATACTCCTTCTTGACTTCCTTATGACTCCCATATGCGGAGACCAGGTCGTAGAAGAGATAAGAGGCTTCAATAAGGACCTCTTTATCGTCCTTCTCACAGGACATAAGAGCATGGCACCTCCGGTAAAAACGATAAGACAGCTCGATATTCAGGGCTATTACGAAAAGGACGACAGATTCGACCAGCTCGAACTTCTCGTCGAGTCCTGCGTAAAGTCGATAAAGCAGCTCCGCCGTATCCGCGACTATGAGAAAAACCTCAGCACCGTCGTAAACGAACTCCCCGAGATAAGTCGGAGGCCAAGCGGTCTTAGGAAGACAAGTGTTAACTACA
>JAZSLE010000113.1:0-6536 GCA_045535215.1 Eubacteriales bacterium | reverse complement strand
GGTTGTAATAAAGATAGACGACCTCAATCAGCGTAAGGCTCTCGGAGAGGGAACGAGCACGCCGAAGTGGGCTGTCGCATACAAGTTTCCGCCCGAGCAGAAGCAGACAAAGCTTCTTGATATAGAGCTTGCGCTTGGCAGAACGGGAGTACTTACTCCCACCGCGATATTGTCGCCCGTTCATCTCGCAGGTACGAGCGTAAGCAGAGCAGCGCTTCACAACATTGATTTTATACGTGAGAAGGATATTCGCATAGGGGACACGGTAACGGTCAGAAAGGCGGGAGACATAATTCCCGAAATTGTTTGCTCACATCCCGAAAAAAGAGACGGAACGCAAAACGTTTTCTATATGCCCGAAAGATGTCCCTCGTGCGGCGAGCGTCTTATAAAGGACGACGGCGGTCAAGGATCGGCTACGCGTTGCATAAATTCCGCGTGTCCCGCTCAGCAGATAAGAATGATAGAGCATTTCGTTTCAAGAGATGCGATGAATATTGACGGTCTCGGACCGCAGATGGTAGAAAAGCTGCTTTCCGAGGGACTTATAGCGAATTCCGCAGATCTTTACTCACTTACCGAGGAGAAGATCGCCGCGCTTGACAGAATGGGAAAGAAGAGCGCGGAAAATCTCGTGTCTGCGATAAAGGCATCCAAATCCGCGGGACTTGAAAGGCTCATATTTGCGCTGGGAATAAGAAATATCGGTGAGGTCGCGGCGTCGGCACTCGCAAAGAGGTTCAGATCGCTCAGAGCGTGCTATGATGCAACGGCGAGCGAGATATCCGAGCTTGATGACTTCGGAGAAATAACAGCGGCTTCGGTTGTCGAATTCTTCGCAGAGCCTAAAAACAGAGAGCTTTGCGAGAGACTTATTGAAGCGGGCGTTAAACACGAATACGAAAGCAGTATCGTAGGAGATACGCTTGCGGGAAAGACGTTCGTTCTTACGGGAACGCTTCCGACCATGACTCGCGATGAGGCAAGTACTCTCATTGAAGCGAGAATGGGAAAGGTAAGCTCCTCGGTCTCAAAGAAGACGGACTACGTTCTTGCGGGAAGTGCCGCAGGATCAAAGCTTCAGAAGGCGGAGAAGCTCGGAGTTACCGTAATAGATGAGGACGCCTTTAAAAAGATGATAGGAATATAAGATCACTTTTCGGATAGTCCGAAGTATTCGATCATTCCGTTATACATTCCGCTTGCAAAGAGATACGGTTGTGTGTCCATAAGCTGTGCTTCGTACGGGTTCGTTATGAATCCGAGCTCGATTAATACGGCAGGCATTTCCGTTTTCTTCAGAACGTAAAGGGACGGACGGAGCTTCATTCCACGGTTGCGGAGCCCTGTAGAGCGCGAAATGCCGATAAGCAGGTATTCGCCGAACACGTACCCTTCGGATGCACGCGAAAAGGTAAATCCCTCGGTACCGTTTGAGCTTGGTATGGAGGACGCGTTCGTATGGAGGCTTATAAAATAATTTGCCCCCCATTCGTTTGCGGCGTCTACTCTCGCGCGCAGACTTGAAGCATTGGACGTACCGAGCTGAGTGAGCGCCTCCGGTCTTGAGAGGCGGACCTCAAAGCGGCTATCCTGCAGAAGAAGATCGGCGAGAGCGACCCCTATTTTAAAAACGACATCCTGCTCTCTCAGACCGTTTCCCTCTGCTCCCGCATTGGGATTTACGGGATTGTGACCTTGATCTATATATATCTTGATAGACATACTTTTACCCCCGATTCTTTTTGTACAGTTTATTCCGAGGAAGTGTGTTTTGACAATGCAATTTGTATTTTAGGAGAAAAAGATGAGCTCTGTGAAAAAATTCACCGTAGAAAACGAAAAGAACAGAATAGAGAGCGGAGTGCTTTATCTTGTCGCAACGCCTATAGGTAACCTTGCCGACCTTTCTCAGAGGGCGATAAAGGTGCTTTCTGAGGTGGACGTTGTGGCGGCAGAGGATACGAGAAATTCCGCAAAGCTTCTTATGCATATCGGTGTAAGCAAGCGAATGGTGTCCTATTTTGAGCATAACAAAAGAGAGCGAGGAGAAGAGATAGTCGCACTTTTGAAGGAGGGTGCCTCGGTCGCTCTTGTAACGGATGCGGGAACTCCCGCGGTAAGCGATCCGGGCGAGGATCTCGTTGCTCTTTGCGCAGAGAAGGGAATAACGGTTACGTCGATTCCCGGGTGCTGTGCCGCTGTGAATGCTCTTGCTCTTTCGGGGTTGCCCACGGGACGATTCGTATTTGAGGGCTTTCTTCCCGTTAACAAGGCGGACAGGCGCGAAAGACTTAACGAGCTGAAGTGTGAGAAGCGCACGATGATACTGTACGAGGCACCGCACAAGCTCAAGAATACACTTTCGGATCTTGCGGATGCATTCGGCGAGGACAGAAGGATAACTCTTTGCAGAGAGATGACAAAGCTCAACGAGGACGTTTTCAGAACGACTGTCGGCGGTGCTGTGGAAAAATACTCGGTGACAGAACCGAGAGGCGAATACGTTCTTATACTTGATGGAGCAAGCGAGGTCGCAAAGGAAGAGGACGGCAGAACTGCCAAGGAGCGCGTTCGTGATTATATGGAGAGCGGCGTTCAGAAGAAGGAAGCTGTAAAGCTCGTTGCAAAGGAAATGGATCTTCCCAAAAATACGGTTTATATGGAGGCTTTGGATCTTTAAACGGTCCTACGTGCAGAGTTATGTTTAAAAGGCTGAGAGAAAAAATAGCAATGAAGAGTAACCCGGAGAGTGCGAGATACAGAAGATTTATGGCAGAGCGCGTGTGCGGTCACCGTATAAAGTACGTTACCGAGCGTGAAAACGATATAGACAAGGTTATCGGAAGAAGCGGAGGTATAAATATCCGCGATGACGAGCTTATAGTTCACGCGTCGTCCGAGATAGTATTCCGCGCAAGGATACCCGAGCTTCAGACGAGTGAGCTTATGTCAAGAGACGGTGTGGTGTTTACGGGACTCGATCTTACAACCGGTAGGGAGCGCTCCATTATCGTACATTTCGTTGATTACTTCAAATAAGATAAAAAGAACCCCGCGGATATCTGCGGGGCTTTTTTTGTTTATCGGTTATTAATAAAAAGCTTTACTATGTTGTTCGCGCTTATTCCCGACGTTTCGTAGCAGCTCTTTCCTTCTGTGGGAACGCAGAAACTGCCGTCTGTTGCAAGGATATGCTTTTCCTTGTTTCCCGCTACGGGATAAACGGAAAGTGCGTCAAGAAGCATCATTCCGAATCCGCCTGCCTTTATCTCCTCTTCAAGAGTTATAAGCTTGATCTTTTTCTTGGGAAGCAGATCTGCCACTGCAGAAGCAAGCTCGGAATAGGGCTTGATTTTTTCAGCAAGGATGATGCCGATCTTTATGCCGTTTTCAGCGAGGATGTTTTTCGCCTTTATCGCTTCAGCGGCTATTCTTCCGTGAGTTACTATAATGCCTTCGCATCCCGGAGCGATACCGCTTGTCCTTACGGAATCGTAGGAGCCTTCGTAGTCTTCTCCGTAGAACTCGTCTATTATGATCCTGCTTTCCTCCCCCGAAGGGTATCTTATCGCACAGCATTTGTCCGAAGCGATTGCGTCCTCAAGGTTTTTCCTCAGAGCCTTATAGCAAACGGGAGTATATATGCACAGGTTCGGTACGTGTGAAAGAAATGCCACGTCGAATATTCCGTGGTGCGTTGCGCCGTCGGATTGATTGAGACCTGCGCGGTCTATACAAAACGTTATCGGGATATTTTGCAGTGCAACGTCGTGCAAGATATTATCGTAGCTTCTCTGCAAAAACGTAGAGTATATCGCAACTACGGGATGCATTCCGTTTGCGGAAAGACCTGCGGAGAAGGTAACTGCGTGCTCCTCGGCGATGCCTACGTCAAAGAAGCGTGACGGATGCTTTTTTCTGAAGGCTTCAAGTCCGGTGCCGTCACTCATTGCCGCGGTTATCGCGCATATTTTCTTGTCCTTTGATGCGAGAAGAGAAAGGAACTTTCCGAATTCCTTGGAATAGGTGGTATCGGGGGCCTTGTTCTTTGCCGGATGAACACCGTGGTAAAGCGCAGGCTCTCTTTCAGCGGGGAGATATCCCTTGCCCTTTTGCGTCTTTATATGCACTACAGTGCATTGATTGAGGTCGCGCGCCTCACGAAGAAGCTCCTCGACCGCATCATAGTCGTTTCCGTCTACCGGACCGAGATAATATATGCCCATATTCTCAAAATAATTTGAGCCGTAGAGCGCGTCCTTAACGGTCTTTTTTGCATTAACTATACCGTTGAATACCGAGTCGCCTATAAGGGGAATTCCTTTTACGATATTCTTCGTGCGTCTTTTGGCCTTGAAGTATCCACTGCTTGCTCTTATCTTTGCCAACGTATCCGCAAAGCGTCCCGTAGTTTTTGAGATAGACATCTCGTTTTCGTTAAGCACTATGGTGAGCTTGAGGTTTTTGTTGCAGTTGTTGAGAGCCTCATGGATCATTCCTCCCGTGAATGCGCCGTCGCCGAGGACTGCGACGGTGTGCGCGTCGCTTCCCGAAAGCTTGTCCGCCATCGCAAATCCGAGTGCCGCAGAGAGTGACGTGGACGAGTGACCGGTGCCGAATGCATCGTGCTCGCTTTCGTCGCGCTTTGGGAATCCTGATATTCCGCCGGGAGATCGCAGTGTATCAAAGCGGTCTTTTCTTCCGGTAAGTATCTTGTGTATATAGCTTTGGTGACCTACGTCGAATATTATGTGATCCTTAGGAGTCTCGAAGACGCGGTGAAGGGCTACGGAAAGCTCCACTACACCGAGGTTGGATGCAAGGTGGCCTCCGGTCATACACACTTTTTCTACGAGGAATTTTCGTATTTCCGAGCAGAGCGAGGGCATACTTTCGTTCGGAAGCACCTTAAGATCCAACGGGGAATCTATATTATCGAGCATAGGAAATTTGTTTCCGTTCATATGTTCTCCTTCGGGAGAGCTCCGTTTCGCGTGCGAAAAGGCACTGACGTTACGGCTCCTTAAAATTCAATAAACTCGGTGTAGCCCTCTGCTACAAGCTGATCCTTTTGGAATTTTACGTTCTTCTGTCTTGATGCGAGAAGGACTATGTTGCCTTCCGCTCTGAGCGTAGAAGCCTTCTTGAATGCATCAAGAGTAGTTTGCTTGTCCGCATTCTTTGACACGAGGATAGCGTATTTGTCGCCCGCTGAGGGGATTTCAAAGCCCTTATCCTTAAGTATAGTAACTATTCTTTCAAAGCCGATAGAGAATCCGCACGCGGGTACCTTGTGTCCGGAAAATCTTCCGATCATTTCGTCGTAACGACCGCCGCCTGCAACTGCAAAGGAGTAACCGTCCATGCTGATCTCAAATATCGTTCCCGTGTAGTAGGACATACCTCTTACAAGAGAGGGATCGAATACGAGCTTGCAGGATACCGCGTCGGAAACGTTTACCTTTACGCAATCAAGGATAGTTGAAACGTTTTCGATCGCTTCGCCTGCTGTACCCTCGCAAAGACCGTTTCTTGCGCCGTATTCAGCTACGTTGGTGGATTCGTCTATGCCGTCAAAGAGGGAAATGTATTCGTCGATGTTTCTCTCGGGGTATCCGCAGGAGAGAAGCTCGTTCTTTACGCCCTCCTTGCCGATCTTGTCAAGCTTGTCCAGAATGATGAATACCTTGTCGTAGTCCTCCTCGGGGAATTCGCACTTTGCAGCCATAGCCTTGAGAAGACGTCTGTCGTTTACGCGAACAGTGAAGCCCTCGAATCCGAGCTTGCCGAGTGTGGTGAGAGTAGCTCCTATAAGCTCTATCTCGGCGAGGCAAGAGGGATCGCCGAGGATATCTATGTCGCATTGAACGAACTGACGGAAGCGTCCCTTCTGAGGTCTTTCAGCTCTCCATACGTTACCTATCTGAAGTGATTTGAAGGGAACGGGGAGGTTGTTTGCATTGTTCGCATAATATCTAGAAAGCGGAACTGTGAGGTCGTAACGGAGACCGCTGTCGCAAAGCTCGTCGGCATCATTAACGGAGAGGTCAAGCTTTTCGCCTCTCTTCATTATTTTGAATATGAGCTTTTCATTCTCGCCGCCCTGCTTTCCCGTGAGATTTTCTATGTGCTCTACACACGGGGTCTCTATCTGCGAAAATCCGAATCTTCTGTAGGTGTCGGATATTATACCTTTTACGTATTCTCTGAGTCTTGCGTCACGGGGAAGGGCATCGTTCATTCCCTTGACAGGTGTTTTGATGTAAGCCATTTTTTTATCCTTTCATTCGGTTATGAATTTTTTTCGTCTGTTGCGTGGCATTTGCACGGGGAGGTGAAGAAGCCCTCAAGGTCAATAAAATATTCGCCGTCTTCGTTCCTTGTAAAGCCTATTTGTAAAAGAAGGTCCTCGTCTTGCACGGATCCGTCATAATATGCGCTGTGAACTCCGCAGAGGTCTATGAAATTCAATGAAGCGCGTCCGAGGGTGAAAAGCACCTGATATGCGGTTATTTCTTTGGGAAGGTCGTCTA
>JAZSLE010000045.1:0-3800 GCA_045535215.1 Eubacteriales bacterium | reverse complement strand
GTTAACTACAACTCCTTGGCTCACAGAACGACATGGCTACGATCCGACTTTAAGGACATAAACGAGCTGTCCGCGAGCGAGTGCGACCTCGTCGTATCTCTTCACGCGTGCGACACAGCTACCGACGCGGTGCTGAAGGTCGCCTGCGACGCGGGTGCGAGGGTCATCCTCTCCACTCCCTGCTGTCATCACTATATGACCGAGCGACTTGACTGCGAGCCGATGTCCTTTATCGCTAAATACCCGATACTCCGAAACAAATTCTGCGATGCGGCGACAGATGCTCTCCGTCTCGCATATCTTGAGTCGCGCGGCTACAACGTTTCCGCCGCCGAGCTTATAGACCCGTCCGAGACGCCGAAGAACGTGCTCTTGCGCGGAATACTGAGAAAAAGCTTTCCCGATGCAGAAAGAGAGCGCCTTGAGGAAAGATACCGTTCGCTTTGCACCCTTCTTCTCGGAAGCACGCCCTACGTGCTCTGAATCACGAAAGGAGACGTATATGCTGAACATTTCTTACAGAAGGACATA
Source organism: Eubacteriales bacterium (assembly GCA_045535215.1). Classification (GTDB taxonomy): domain Bacteria; phylum Bacillota; class Clostridia; order Oscillospirales; family CAG-272; genus SIG640. Next base: position 3,269 of record JAZSLE010000045.1, on the reverse strand, counting down.
CGAAAACGGCAACTGCGTCATCGCAAGCTCTCCGAGTGATATATTCAAGGAGAAGGACGGATGCTATTCGGATGTCATAGTAAACACACTTAACGACAGCATAGGCTGTTACGTTTCGATAGCGGGTCACGAAAAGAGCTGGCCCGAAAAGCGAGTCGTGCAAAAGAACGACCGATTCACCATACACTATATAGCAAACGGGCGCGGCACCTTCAACGACATACCGATCAAGAAGGGCTCCTGCTTTGCCGTATTTCCGAACCAGGAGTACAGTCTTTTCAACGATAAGAACGACCCGCTTGAAAAGTATTGGATAAGCCTTCGCGGTCCGCAGACGACCGAGCTTATAACAAACGCTCACTTCGACAGACTTCCATCCGTATTCAGCTTCTCGCACGGCGACGAGGTATACTCACTCTTCGAGAGCATGATATACACCGAGCATCCAGACACCGACCTTGAGCTTTATCTTATCGGATGCTTCAACATTCTGCTCTCCTTCCACAAGTCTATGGCGGGTAGCACGGATGTGAGCATTCCCTTTAACGATGCGCACAACTACTACAAGATAGCAAAGGATTTTATCGGAAAGAGATACAACGAAAAGCTGACGGTACACGATATCGCGGAGCACATACACATCTCCGAGTCTTATCTGCGCGCGCTCTTCTTCAGGTTTGAGGGCAGACCGATAGGAGAGGTAATATCCGACTACAAGATGGAGGCAGCGAAGAGCCTGCTCAAAACGAGTGAGTACTCGGTAAGCCAGATAAGCGGTATCATAGGCTACTCCGACTACTCCACCTTCTCAAAGCTCTTCAAAAAGCGCACCTCGCTTTCTCCCACAGAATACAGAAAGAAACACATGAAAAGGCGTTAGACCACAGTATGAAAAAACCTATAGTACTTATCTTCTGCTCGCGAAGCGACAACAGAAAGATGCATATGCTCAGAACAAATTATATGACGTCGCTCTCAAACGAGGGACTCATTCCGATAATCGCGCCGATGTTCGCGACAAGAGAGGACTACGCAGAGCTTTGCGCCATGGCGGACGGCTTTCTCTTCTCGGGAGGAGCCGACGTTCATCCCTCTCGCTACGGCGAGGAGGTGCTTCCCGTCTGCGGCGAGATAGACGAGACACGCGACAAGAGCGAATACGATGCGCTCCCGGAGGCGATAGCAACCGGCAAGCCGATATTCGCGATATGCAGAGGCATCCAGCTTCTCGGAGCGTTTACGGGAGGAAAGCTTTATCAGGACCTTCCGTCACAGCGTCCGTCGGACGTACTGCACTCGCAGAACGAGGATCCGTCGGTCTGCTCGCACGGAGTAAGCATAAAGAAGGGAACTCTGCTTTATTCCATAATAGGAAAGGAAGAGATACGCGTAAACTCGTTCCACCACCAGGCTATACGCGAGACCTCTCTCTCGGTATGTGCATATTCCGAGGATGGAGTGATAGAGGGAGTCGAGGATCCGTCGCATCCATTCTTCCTCGGCGTACAGTGGCATCCCGAGCACACCGCTCACTGCGATGAGGACAGCCGCGTGCTCTTCTCCGCATTTGCGGATGCGGTAAGAAAAGGGATGCAGAAATAATTATCTCAAAACACAAGGAAAGACTTTTTTAACAAATGACAAGCAACAAGGAGCTGTATTTAACAACACCTGTAAGAAGGTTGTTCTTTAAGGCGGCGTTGCCGGGCGCTGTAAGTATGCTTTCGATGACGCTGTTCAGCCTTTTCGACGGAATGTTCGTAGGACAGAAGCTCGGTGACTCTGCCTTTGCCGCGGTAAACCTTGCTATACCCTTCGTAATAGTGAACTTTGCCCTGTCCGACCTTATCGGTGTCGGCTCGTCCGTGCCGATATCCATACATCTCGGACGCGGCGAGGAAAAGGAAGCAAACAATTATTTCTCCGCCGCATGCCTGCTCATCGTTCTCACGGGAATCTTTATGGGCGGGCTGCTCTATTTCTCGGCAGATCACATAATGGCGTTTATGGGAGCCGAGGGTGAGCTGAAAAGGATGGCGGCAGACTATCTGAAGGTATATGCGATATGCTCGCCCATCTCAACGATGACATTTGCGGTAGACAATTTCCTGAAGATATGCGGAAAGATAAAGACGAGTATGCTATTGAACGTATGCAACAATATTCTGACTCTCGTTCTTGAGTTCGTATTTCTCTTCGTTCTCGGCTTACCCGTATGGGCCGCCGCTCTTGCCGCCTGCATCGCGATGATGACCTGCTCTATCACCGCGATAACGCCGTTTTTACTGAAGAAGCTTCCGCTGAAGCTTCGCGTACCGCGTATTTCGTTTGGGCTTATTCGCCACATCGTATCAAGCGGAAGCCCAACCTTCTTCAGCAACGTTGCGGGACGTATCACATCTATATTGATGAATATGGCATTGCTTCGTCTCGGAGGCCCCGAGGCGGTGACGATATTCGGTGTTATAATGTACGGCGGCGACATCGTTCAGCCGTTACTTTACGGCATATGCGACTCAATGCAGCCTGCCATCGGCTACAACTACGGAGCCCGACTGTACACAAGAGTAAAAAAGATAGAAAAACACGTAATGGTCGCTACCGCCACCGTTTCGGCAATCGCGATAGCGGTAATGATGATCATCCCCGAGGCAATAGCGTCCATCTTCCTTCAGCCCGATGAGACAGAGCTTCTTTCTCGCTCGGCAGACGCGATGCGTGTGTTCTGCCTTACCTTTGCCACAAGGTGGTTCGGCTTCTCGGTGCAGAGCTTTCTTACCGCACTCGACAAGCCCCTGCCCGCCACGGTGCTGTCCCTTTCAAGTGCGTTCGTTTATCCCGTAATACTGCTCGGAGCACTCTGGACGTTAGGGCTTGACGGGCTCTGGCTCAACACTCCGATAGCGGCGGCGCTTGTTGCCGTCACGGCGGGAATAACGCTGATATTGCTCGGAAAGAGTCTATTCAACCAAAGAGAGCACAATACAGAGGACGCATAAGTCCGCAAAATCAGAGATCCCCGACGGAGAATATCCGACGGGGATCGTTTTTATTGAGGGAGCTTACAGACGTCTACCCACTCACAGTATGAGGAGTATTGCTCCAGCTCGGGTATCGTAAGCTCAATTGCACTGTTCGAGCTTCCGCAAGCGGGGAAAACAGTCGCAAAGCGCTTCAGCGACTCGTCGAGGTAGACCTTTACTCCCGACTTTACCGCGAAGGGACAGACTCCGCCTGCGGCGTGTCCCGTCCTCTCCTCCGTCTCGTCA
>JAZSLE010000194.1:0-2617 GCA_045535215.1 Eubacteriales bacterium | reverse complement strand
CCGCTATAATTTTCCGTAGTGAAAACAAGCGCGCCCGTATCGTTATTAGACGTCGCCAAGGAGTAGAGCTCACGGCGGTAATCGGCGGTACTGTCAACAACACTGCCGAGAGATGCAAGAGAGCTGAATGCCGACATAACGTGGTATGATGCATACATTTTCTTGTTTCTGCCATCGTCGAGAGTATAAATCGGATTATACTCATAGTGCGGCTCGGGCTTGGTCAAAAACATCATATCTATATCGCTCTTTTGCGCCACGATAAGCGCACGTGCAAGGCGTGAGGGATAGTTTCTCTCAAGATATGAGCCGTCCTTTGTATCCTTAAGGCAGAATTCCGTGACAATGCTCTGCGTTTTTCTGAAATACGGTTGATTCAAATATGACGTGGCATAATTGCCGTGCAGATCAAGCTCCTCCGGTGAATCCGCATAGCACTTCCACGATAGGAAGTCGAGCGGCGCCACCTTCTCCATAGCGACCATTCGCAAGAAGTCCTCAAGGAACGTGACGTATCCCTTCTCCTTTTCGGTGCTGTCGTAATGATTAAGTCCCGAGAAGCCTCCGGAGGAATATGCGCCTACTTTAAGCTTTGGAAATACCTCTTTGAGATAGGTTGACACCTCTTTGTAAAAGAGATAGTATTCTTCCGCAGTGCCTCCCCATCCCTCGTAGGTGTCGGCATCGCACATTATCTCCACGTACTTAATTCCCCATTTATATCCGTTAGCCCAGCCCTTGTTATAATGCTCGATGACTTTTGCGAATATACGTGCTATTTTTGCCGCATTATGTGGGGGGCGTGTGTATTTTTTAATCTCGTACGGCTCTCTTGATTCACCGAGTCTTAAAAATATCTCGGCGCCCACGTCCTTGATGGCTGCGAGATATTTATCGGTTGGAGCGAAATTATATGATGCCTCAAATCTCTCATCAAGTGACATGTCGGGAAATATACAGTGTAAATCAAGATATCTTGACGATGCATACGGAGCTTCCGGTGCGGAAACTCTTACGAGCGGAGGCTTCATCTCCTTATACTGTTCTGAAAAATCGTACTGCATATCAAGACCGAATTTCGGTCCGTTGTTAAGACAATTTATAGGCTTGATCTTTGCGGTTTTTCTCGAAAAGTCTACGTTTACCGATCTTTTGATCATCGCATCTTTTCCTTTCTTTTTAACTATGCTTGGGAGTCCGACCTTTCATCAAAGGTCCAGCCCTCACCGTTTATCTCGTGTGCACGGTGCACCGTAACAAATGCGTTCTTGTCTATTGCGGCAATCATTGCGGTAAATTCCGCGTACTGACGCATCGCAAATGTAACGATTACCATCTTTTTATTCTGTCCGGAATATCCTCCGACTGCATCAACTATCGTAGTTGTACGGTCAAGCTTATTGATAACCGCATCGTTAATCTCTTCATATTTATCAGAAACTATGTGCGCGATAAATGCAGAGGACTCCCCGAGGAAAATTTTATCTATTGAAATTGCGCATATAAGAGCAGATGTAATACCAAGCATTGTAAGAATCAGGTCGTCTATTGCAAACATACCGAGAATAATTATCGCCGCATCACATATAAAGAATGCCGTGGAGCTCTTAAGCCGTCTGAAGTACCTGGCCATTGCAAGTGCAATAACATCCATTCCTCCCGTAGATCCGCCACCGAGGAACGTAAGAGCGCATCCTGCGCCTATACACGCTCCACCGAAAACGGTAGCGATTACAATCACCACAGAGCTGTATTCACTGACGTAGGTGTTAAGATTAAGGAACGGATTATTCAAGAGATTGCGCATAAGCCAAAGTGCTACGGGGTACACCGCAGTAGATATAAGAGTCTTGGCGGCAAACGACCTGCCAAGAAGAAAATATCCGATAACGAACAGCACCCAGTTTGTTATTGATGCATAGGTATCCGCTTGAACAGATGAAAGAGCATCAATATGCGACAAGAGGCTGTGAAGAATTATTCCTATACCGGACACTCCGCCCGTTACCAGATCAAACGGGAATATGAAAAGCTGTGAGCCGAAAGCAAGCACAACCGTTCCAACAATTATCAAGGACACGTTTTTAATAATAATGAGTATTTCTTTTTTCGTTTTCGGTAATCGTTGCATCGTATTATCCCCTTAACGTAAATTATGCGAGCACTATGCCCATATTAGAGTAAAAATCGTGAAAAAACTTAACACGGTACTAATCAAGCTCGATTATCTCGTGGTAAAGATCGGCGTATCTGCCACCGAGCTGCAGTAGCTCGTCGTGGTCGCCTCTCTCAACTATTCTTCCCTTTTCGAGAACCATTATTGCATTTGATTTTCTTACAGTTGAGAGGCGGTGCGCAATAACGAAGGTCGTCTTATTTTCCATAAGCCGAGCCATTCCCTCCTCGATGTGCTTCTCCGTCCTCGTATCGACCGAGCTGGTAGCCTCATCAAGTATGAGGATAGGCGCACGGCTGATTGCCGCTCTTGCTATGTTGAGAAGCTGACGCTGTCCCTGTGAAAGATTTGCGCCGTCGTTCTCAAGGACTGTATCATATCCGTTCTCTAAGTTCATTATGAAGCTAAGTCGGATCGTAGCCATGTCGTTCTGTGAGCCAA
>JAZSLE010000005.1:0-20928 GCA_045535215.1 Eubacteriales bacterium | reverse complement strand
GTACCGATATCGGTACGCGACCTTTTTCTGATTTTGCATTTTTTCTTGCCGACTATCTCCTCAGCCGTTTTTGAATTGTGCAGTATAGGCTTCCATTCTACCTTCATAAAGAGCGCCGCAATGCCGATAGGCACGTACGTTGCCATAAAGATGGGGAAGGTGAAGGTGTAAAGTATCTTTTTATAGCGCGGAGCGTATATGTTGTCCCATTCGGATATGGTGGTTATCGCACCCACAAGGAAAAGACTTCCGTACGCGCCTGCAAGTGCGAGTACCGTGTTCCAAAGATTGGCGTAGAAGTGATACCCGTCAAACGCAGAGAATACGAGCATTCCGATGTTTAGCGCTATAACGAACATTGAAAGGAATACCGACGGACGAATGACCATAAGAAGATCGTAGCAGGAGAACGAGCCCTTGAGCGCACCCTTCGTAAGACCGAGTCCGTGCTTTCCGAATACCTGAAGAAAGCCCTTAGCCCAACGAAGCCTCTGTCTGCACGATTGCTTCACCGTTACCGGCTGCTCGTCGTAAAGCACCGCGTCCACCGCGATTCCTATCTTTTCACCGGAAACAATGTTTGCGCAGGTGAACTCAATGTCCTCCGTAAGCAGATGATACGGCCAACCGCCGGCCTTGTCTACTATCTCACGCGCGAACATGAATCCCGTTCCGGATACCGCACACGACGTGCCGCATATCTTTCTCGGAAGATTCAGAAAGCGTGCCTCGCGCAAGAACCAGAGCGAGTATCCCGCGGAGATCCAATTGTCCCCGAAATTCTTGGAGTTTCTGTAACTTGTGAGTATCTTGTATCCGTCCGAGAAGGTCTTGTTCATCTCGGCAACGAAGTGTATGTCAAGTACGTTGTCCGCGTCGAGAACGATGAATGCGTCATACGCGTTCCAATTGAAGTCGCGCTTTATGCAGGATATGAGGAAATCGAGCGCATAGCCCTTTCCCACCTGACTTGCATTTGATCTTTCCCATACGTAAGCACCTGCTCCTCTCGCTGCCTCTGCGGTGGAGTCGGTGCAGTTGTCCGCAACGACGAAGGTATCTATAAGCTCGTGCGGATAGGTTTGTGCCTTTATGCTCTTTATAAGCTCTACTATAACGTTCTGCTCGTTTCTCGCCGATATCATTATGCCTATTCGGTGAGGAACAGGCGTCTTGTGCTTTTTGTCTCTGAATATGAGCGCTATGATAATAAAAACAAATTGATAAGCATACAGCACACACATTACAGTTCCGAAAATGGTGTTAATGATCTCTAAATTATTCATATTATACCTCATATCAAATGCGGTTTGCTTGCCTCGTACACCGTCATATCCGCATGTACGCAAACCATTATACCACAAAACCCCCGATTTGTCAAGTGCGAAGTGTTCGACAAATATTACACTAAATGGTGAATCAAACGCACAAAGAGTGGCAACACTCAATACGTAGACGCATTTCGAGAAAAAAACAAACGCTTTAAGTGAAAGGAAGGTCATAAAATGCTTCAAAACGATAAAAAGAAAAGAGCGCTCGCCGTCTTCGCCGCCGTGATAACGCTGTTTTTGATACTTACGGTACTGCCTATACGCGGGGAGGAGGGGATATACGATTCGGTCATCCGCCTCCACGTGATCGCCGGCAGTAATACCGACACCGATCAGAGCATGAAGCTCTTCGTCCGCGACAGACTTCTTAGCGAATGCGCGGACAAGCTCGTGAGCGAGAGCAAAAGTGCGGACGTCGCCGTTCGCGAGCTTGAAAAGGAAATGAGCGAGGTCGAAGACTGCGCACAAAGAGCGGTGTACGACTACTGTAAGGAGAATTCCTTACCCTACGTGCCCGAGGTTACCTGCAGCGTAAGCAGGGAACACTATCCCTATAAGGAATACGAGGGACTATGCTTTCCCGAAGGTGAGTACTATTCGTTGAGGGTCGTTATAGGTGAGGGTAAAGGTGAGAATTGGTGGTGCGTCCTCTTTCCGCCTCTCTGTTTTGCCGCCGCAAGCGAAAGGAATGAGGAAACGAACGAAAGCGACTTTGTGAGCGTTGGCATCACTCCCGATCAGTATAAGGTGATAAGCGGCACCGATACTCCGAGATACCGCATCCGCTTCCGCCTCCTTGAATTTATAGAGGAGTTGTTTTCACGCTGAAGAAAAAGCACGCCGAGACCACGGCGTGCTTTTTTATCAATATTCTATTGTGGAATGACTCCAGACCTTGAATTCGGATCCCTGTTTTACGATCATAAGATCTATTACCGAAAGCTCTCCCTCGGTGTTTATCGTGTCCTTGACCGTGCAAATAACTACACAGCAGTAAAGATCGTCCGAATACTTGACAAGGTTTTGAACACTGTAGCTTTCCGACGTTACCGATGCGTTCGGTCTGTATTCAACGTCCGAATACGAATCGAGCGCACTGTCGTAGCAGAGCGAATCGTTCATAATGTAGGAAAGGTAGTTTATCCAGTTCGTGTAGAAGTTCTTTCTCATCTCCACGTCGTCTCTCTGACCGTAGCATCCCTCGGTGATGTACTTTATGTATTGCTTCGAGAATCTCTCCGCGAAGGACTCTACCGAGGAAACACCCGAGATTATCGGGAAATCGTAAACAAACGTGCTGACTCCGTCACCCTCGCCCGTCTTAATCGGATCGTACGCAACACCGTTGTAGCTTGCCTCAACCGTAGGCGCATTGTAAAGCTCGCTTACAGTGATCGTAATGAAGTCGGGCATCTTGAAGCCCTTTGCACGAAGCTCGTTCGGCATATAAGAGTTAAGCTTTATGTTGAACGCCGACCATTCCGCAAAGGTTATCGGCTCGGATATCGAGTTATCAAAGTTGAGAATAACACCGTTCACCTTGACGGTAACGTCTCTCGGAACGGTTATCTGCGCCTTGTAATACATATCGTCGTTGAACGAGAAGGTGTAGCAGTCTCCCTCTCTTACCGCATCTCCGAGAGAAACACCGTTTATCGACGCGCTTACGCTCGGGTCGTCGAAGAGTCCTTCGATAACGTATACGTCCATCATACCCTCGCCAAGCTCCTCAAACGCGGTGGCCGGAGCGTTTGCCTTTGAGCTTACCTGCGTCGCAAGCACACCGTTTACGTATAGGGAAGCACCCGACGGTACCTTGAATGTGTAGTCCTTGACCCATTCCTTGGGATACTTTGCGTGGAATACGCCGTCTTCGTCAACGTAGGTGTCAAGCTCCTCTCCGTCAAGCGAAGCGGAGAATTCGGGTTCTCCGAATATACCGTCAACGTAGTAGAGAACACATCTTGCATCCTCGGGGAGCTCGCTTTCCCATACCGAGCCGATGAAGAAGAGATAGTTCTCGTCTATTATCATTTCGTCGTTAAGCGCGATGCCGTTGAGGAATATCTCTGCATCGGCGGGCGCGCTTATGTAGTATCCGCTCTTGCATTCGTCTATGCATTCGCTGTAAAAGAGTATCTCCTTTACTTCCCAGAAGGTAATACCTATGGGACCTGTCGACTCAGCCTTCTTGCCGAGTATAACGTTGTATACGCGGTTGTCTCCCGAATATACGTCGTAGCTTATGTAGGAGTCTCCCGCACTTACTCTGCAGAAATTCTTCTCGCCGTTTATGTCAAGCATCTCCATTACGGTAGCCGACGCGTCCTTCTCCGACTCGTACACGGTCTTGCCGTTTCTTACGCCGAGTACTATGTCGTTGTACAGCCTTCCGCCCGAAAGATACTCGAGATGCGCATCCACCACTCTGTCGGGGTCCGCCTCACTGTATATACCGACGAGCTTGCTTATGCCGAAATACAGCATTATGCAAACGATAGCGAGGGCTACCGCATATATTATAGCGTATATGAAGAAGCTTCCCCACGAGCCGTAGTGTCTTCTTTCGTAGAAACGCGGCATCCTGCCGTCCTTCTTCTCAAAGGCGGCATTGTTGTTGGTTTCGTTGTTCATTTATCTTACTCCGAAAATTCGTAGAATAGGTTTTATTTTACCATCCAAGCGGACGAAAATTCCGCGCTTGATATCGCATCCGAATACGAGAAGGACTCTCCGTCGCTTACAACGTATCCGACGTTGTTACCCGAATGAATGACCGCCGCATTTACCGCGCCGTGTCGGTAAAGCACCTCCATAGCGTCGCGGTAGGACGCCGCTTCGTCAAGGAAGAGCAAAAGCACCGAGCCGTCAGAGCATTGCGCTATAGATACCGTAGACTTTCCGATAGGAGCTCTTGAAAGCTCGAAATCAAACGGAGCACCTCCGCAGATAAGCACGTTTATATCCTGCGCCGTTGCACAGCTGAGCCCGAGCGAGCTCATCTTCTCCGCGTCGGCAGATCCGAAATGCAGGATGCCGTCATTCGTGAATCCGATGAAGGTCTCGACCTTTCCCTCCTCGATCAGACATTCTCCGTTTTCCGCGAGAACACGGTCCCTGTGGCTTGCAGCACTTGAAAACGCGAGCTCACCGTCGGATACACGGAGTATGACGTTAAGCGCGTTAACCTCCTGAGTCGGTCGGCCGATCGAGAAACGGGTGGGATCCTTGACTGCAACGAGCTTGCCCTTGAACGTTCCCTCGTCGACGTCAAAGTAGAGTATATCATCGTCTCCCTTAAAGAACACGTCTATTCTGTCGGGCGACGAATCTCCGACTCCGGGAGCATACGCCTCGTAGGACGGCACGTGATCGTCAAAGAAGAAGCCTGTCGCGAACGAGAAAACGCTGTTTTGCAGATAGTCGTAGAATTTGAGGCTGAGCTCGGTGGAAGATCCGAATGCCACCGCTCTTCCTATCGCGAACACCGTCACGAGAAGGATCGTCAGCGTTATTAAAAGAATTATAAAGAATCGACCGAAGAAGGGAGAATCACTCTTGTACGTGTACCCCTTGGCGCTCTTTTTGTAAGACATATATCCTCCAATGCCCGAAGGCAAAATACAGATTTCGATAAAAAATTACATACTACAATATGATAACATATTTTTCGCGTTCTGTCAACAGTTTTTTGTTTTGAAAGAGTATCAAATTTTTAAAATTTTAAGCATACCGAAAAAAGATATATAATAACTGCATAAATTTGTAAAAAGCTCTTGAAAAACGAACGGAAAAGTGGTATAATACGCGTATGGTCGGTATGACCTAATGACAGAGTAGAGATCATCGCGTATAGTGCTGCGGATACAGGGAGTTGATCTGCGGACGAAAGGTATACAGCCTGCGGTGGTGGTCTCGCATCCCGCTGTTACAAAGAGAAGATCGCTCTTTTTGTATCTACAAGGAATTCTGTTACGAAAGGAGTGCTTTTTTATGCAAAAAACAAACGCAAAACCCAAAAGAAAATCCAAAAGCTCACCGAAAAGAGTACTGATGGCCAGCGTCCTTACCGCAGTATTTACCGCAATGGCGGTCGTTGTTAAGTACATTGTAGGCTTCCGCTTTCCGATATTCGGCGCAAACGGCCTTCAGGTCAGCTTTGCGGGAATATTCACTTTCTTCCCCGCAGTTGCATTCGGACCGGTATACGGAGGTGCCGCTACCGCTCTTTGCGACATCATCGGATACATAGTAAAGCCGGACGGAGCATACGTTCCGTGGTTTACCGTTGTCGCATTCATAGGCGGCTTCGTAAAGGGCCTTGTGTGGAAGCTCATAACCGCCACGTTCGGGAAGAAGACGAACGCGGCCGTGAAGATCTCCTTTGCATGCATATGCCTCATAATTCTTATTGTCGGATCTGCGTTTACCGTATCGGTCAACAATGACGGCGTTATGAACGGTATCGTCGCATATCAGGACGCGCTTCCCTTTGAGGACGTTGTAAACGAAAGAGCAACGTCTCCGCTCTCATTCGCGGCTTCCTCACTTGCAAAATATAACAGAGATACACTTACGTTGAAATCAATACAACCCGACGAAAACGGCGTGGCTGTCCTTCCGTCGGCAGTCGTATCCGGTGATACGAAGCTCTCTGTAGCAAAGCTCGACGCAGCAATATTCAATACCGAGGGGCTTGAAAAGCTCTATATTCCGTCGAGCTATACCGCGGTAAACGTTCCGGAGGATTTCAAGTTTACCAACACCGTCGTCACCGTAGTGTTTGACGCTCCCGCAAGCGGGCTGTCCTCCTTTGTTGCCGAGTATTCGATTCCCAACCATACCGTAGACGAGACGGATATGCGCTACAGCGTCCACGAAGGCGCATTCGGAAAGGAATATAAGACCGATTCCTTCCGCATCACGTCGTCCGACAGATACAGAAAGTACCTCGCGGGCTACCTTAATCTCGTATGCATCGGATTCATTCTTACCGGAGTCCTCGGACTCGTATTCATCGGTGCGGGATATCTTCTCTCGCTTCTCAACAAGAAAACGAAGGTAATAGACCTCACACTTTACATAAAGGTGTTTGTCGCGGTGCTTATATCCGGCTTGATCGTTACGACGCTCAATACCTTCGTGATGATGGAGCTTTACTACGCAGGAAGACTTTTCTGGGTAGTATACATCCCGAGACTTGCGGAGGAGCTTCTCATGCAGGTCATTCAGGCCTACATAATCACGCTTATTTTGTCATTGCTCTCCGCTCACGGAGTTTTCCGCAAGCTTCTCGGAGGCAACGGCTTTGGCATTAACGAAAAGGCACAGGAAAAGAAGGGGGAACAGTTATGTCAAGAAGCAGCACAAGATCAAACCAACTCACAAAGCTGATAATCTGCGCGGTATTCGTTGCGATAATCCTTATAATGTCGTTTATCCCGATGCTCGGCGGATACATAAAGATAGGTCCCATTGAGATCTCGCTTATAGCGATCCCGATGTCTGTGGGGGCGGTTCTTCTCGGTCCCGCGTACGGTGCGGTGCTCGGACTCGTCTTCGGTCTCACCAGTTTTTATCAGTGCTTCACGACAAACGTGCTCGGTATGTTCTTACTTGAGATATCACCTATTCTTACGTTCGTTATGTGTGTTCCGACGAGAATCCTTGCGGGCTTCCTTGCAGGAGTCGCGAACAAGATATTCGCGGGCAGTAAGAACTACAAGGTCAAGCTTCTCGGATACTCCGCCGCATCTCTTACTGGTGCAATTTCCAACACGGTGCTCTTCGTCGGTGTTCTCGTCCTCGCATTCGGATCAAACGAATCGGTGCAGGCGGCGTTCGGCGTAGACAGCGTATTCGGCATAATTACCGCCATTATTACCGTAAACGCACTCGTAGAGGCAGTGATCGCGGGAGTTATCGGATCGGCACTTGCATACCCGCTTTCCCGTATGGAAAACAAGCTGAAATACAGATAAACACGTAAAAAGCATAAAAAGCGAAGGCTCCGACTTTTCAACAAGCTTTCAACAGGTGTTGAAAAAATTAAGGAGCTTTCGCCTTTTTTTGTGCGTTTTTTTGAAAAAGTTTTCAACACTCGTTGAAAAGTAGGTTGAAAGTGGGTTAAAAAACGGGGGAAGTTTTCAACATCGGTTGAAATACGTGTTGAAAACCCAAAGCTACACCGCAGTCCCCTTTTTGAAATATCCCTTGTCGTGTCGGCAGGTCGGACACAGCGGAGGCGGGTTCTTTCCGTAGTGGATGTGCCCGCAGTTGAGACATAACCACGCCTGATCATCGCTCTCCGCGGTGAAAAGAGTGTTCTCGGACAAAGACGTCAGCATCTTGCTGTATCTGCCCTCGTGATCCTTCTCTATCGCCGCGACGAGACGGAAGCGAGCCTCAAGCTCGGGAAAGCCCTCCTCCCTTGCCTCGTCGGCAAACTGTGAATACATCTCCGACCACTCAAAATGCTCACCGTCTGCCGCAGTCTCAAGATTTTTTGCGGTGTCGGATACTCCGCCGAGATACTTGAACCATATCTCCGCGTGCTCCTTTTCGTTTTCCGCTATCGTAGCGAAAAGGCGGGATATTTCAACGTAGCCTTCCTCCTTTGCCGCATTTTTGAAAAACGTGTAGCGCAGATATGCCTGCGACTCTCCCGAAAGAGCCGTGTGAAGATTCTCCTCGGTCTTCGTTCCCTTGAGCGACTCCGTCGACGTCATTACCGTGCTTTTATTCATATCGATCATCCTCCGTATTCTTTAAAATTTGATATATTATTTGACGCTTGGCGGGGTCGTTATTCAGTATACCTTGACAAAATGGAAAAAATGTGATAGAATAGTAGCATCAGAGAAACGTCGACCGGAGGAAACATATATGTACCTTAAAAGATTCGCGGCACTTTTGTTGGTGCTTGCCATGCTTGTACCCACACTTGTCGCCTGCAACGGAGAAAACGGAAACGTGACTACCGAGCCGCCCGTTGAAACGACACCGGAGAACAAATACGACCTGCTTGCCTCCGCGCTCGGTGGCTATGACCTCGTAAGATCCGAGTACGCAAGCAATGATCTTATAAAAGCGTTTTCCGCATTCAACGCAGACGTTGAAAAGCTCGGATATAAGTTTAATGATCTCAAGACCGATTTCTATAAGGAAGGTGTGGCGTCTCTCGTTCCCACACCTCGCGAAATACTTGTCGGAGAGACCAACCGTCCCGAAACACAAGAATTCAAAAAGCTTCTCAGATATAATGACTACGGATACGCTCTGATAGGCGAGAAGGTAGTTGTTTTCGGATATACCGACGATACCGCGAAAAAGGCTATCGAGCTCTTTACCAAAGACGTATTGTCTGCAGAGGTTGAAAACGACGTCCTTATGGCAAGCGGCACCGAAAAGGTGATCAAGGCAACGTACGACGTTGAAAACGCTACCATTAACGGAAGACCCTTCTCCGAATACACGATAGTTTACCCGAGACGCATCGTTAACGGCGAGGCGGAAAGAGCAAAGGCTCTCGCGCTTATCATGTCTGAGATAAGCGGATTTGCGGTCGAAGCAAAGAAGGACTCGGAATACGAGCACGTTGAAGGAAAATACGAGATCCTCATAGGCGAGACGAACAGAAACGTAGATATTCCCTCGGATCTTGCCGAGGACGAATACTATATAGCGTGCAAGGATGAGTATATCGTTATAGGCGGCGGCTCCGCTCTCGGTTTCATAGGCGGTATAAACGAATTCACAGCGGCAGCATCTACCGTTAAGGATAAGAGCATAACCGTAACTCTTGCCGAAAGCGAAAGAAAGGTCTCGAAGGAAGAGGTCATAAAGGCAATGAGCTTTAACGTATACGTAGGCAATAAAAACGCCACCCGCGACGCACGAGTCCTTGATATGATAAAGAAATACGCTCCCGATATTCTCGGTGTTCAGGAGGCAAGCCCCGCTTGGATGAACACTCTTAAGAATGGCCTCGGCAGTGAGTACGCAGCGGTCGGTAACGGAAGAGACGGCGGATCGCAGGGAGAATACAGCGCAATATTCTATCTCAAGGATAAGTACACGCTTATAGATTCGGGAACCAAGTGGCTGTCCGCTACTCCCGACAAGGTGTCAAAGTTTGAAGAATCCAGCCTTAACCGTATACTTACCTATGCAGTGTTCAAGAGAAAGAGCGACGGAAAGACCTTCGTTCATATAAACACCCACTTTGACCACACGAACGAGGCGGCACGCATTAAGCAGGCAGAGGTGTTCGCTGAGTTTGCTACAAAGTATAAGGAGTACCCGATGGTGCTTACGGGCGACTTCAATGCAACCTCCTCCTCCCAGTCTCACAGCAGAATACTCGACGCAGGCTACGTTGATTCCTCAAAGGTAGCGCTTTCGAAGTATACTGCGGCTACCTTCCATAACTACGGCAGTTCATCCTCCATCATCGACTTCTGCTTCGTTACTCCCGAAAATATGTGCGTAACAAAGTATAAGGTCTGCGATGAAAAGATAAACGGAGACTTCGCCTCCGACCATCACCCCGTATATATTGAATTTATCCTCGGATAAAAAATCAGCCGACACGAACCGTGTCGGCTGATCTTTTTTTTATTTTAATGCAAATCCCTGATCGTTTATCTCCGAACCGGAATGAACAGCGGTCGTCCAATCGGTGTAGAGAGCTCCGAATTTGCTTGACATCTCGTCGTTTTTGCCCTTTAATATTTCCGAGACGTACTTATAAACGTTGCCCGTGTTGTAGTATTTGCAGAGCTTTTCCTCTTCACCGTCGGTGTATGTGAGATTGCCCGCATTGTAGCGCTCCCTTACCTGAGATGTGTCACCGGCTATGCTTTCGTTAGTAAGAGCCATTATGAAGAGAACGTCAACGTCGGTGTCGTATCCGCTGTAGGTAGAGGAGGGAAGTCCGCATATTGAAACGTCCGCTCCGAGATATGCGAGATTCTCTGCCGCGGTTCCGTAGGGAACGGTACCGATATACTTACCCGTTGAGTCGCTGCTGTGGAATGCGAGAAGCAGCTTGTCAAGCACCGAGTCAAAGGTGTAGTTCTGTCCCTCGGCGTAGGCTATATTGTATCTCTTTCCCCACTCCTCGGAACTTCCGAGCACCTCGCGGGGATGTCCCTTTATGATGATATCGTAGTCCTCGCCGTAAAGCGCGTAGGTGAACTTGAGCGTGTAGATATAGTCGATATAGAGATTGAAGCAGGCTGTTCCGACCACGTCGATTATTACGTCGTTCGCATCGCTCGTGTAGTTTGAGGAATCCTTGACTATATCGAGGAAGAGCTTGTAATCCGCTTCGGTCGGGAAGAGAAGCGGTATCTTGTATTTTGCGTCAAGCTCCGCGTAGCTTTCAGGGAGACTGTCATCCATCGTAAGGCCGCCGATGCCGTGATCCTCGGAAGACGCGAACTGCGGATAGTAGGAGTGTCTCGCTCCGATAAATACAAGCTTGCTTGCGGGAGCCTTCTCTCCTGCACGCTCGGTACGGGTGAGAGAGGTGTAGGTGTCCTCGTAGAAGTCACCGTACATAAGCTTAAGATATGACTCGCGCTTTTCCTCAGAAAGCCTTGCAACTCCCTCGGATATCTTCTGGTATTTGAGATTGAGACGGTACTCGGCTCTCTTGTTTCCTCCCTCGATACCGAAAGCATCGAGAAGAGCGGAATCCTTTCCTGCTCCCGAAATTATTCTGTTTACTATCGTTTCGTCCTGCATATAGTAGGTGAAGTTGGGGAGAGTCGCAAGAGCGAACGCGCGTGCAATGTTGTACTTGAGCATCGAGCTTCCGTACGTGACGTTCTTCTCACTCATCATAGTGTCGAACATCGTCTTTGCCTCCGCAACCGCATCCGCAAGCGCAGCGTACGGCTCGTCTTTTTCTCCGTCGGCTATCTTACCGTTTACGTAGTTGTTGCCGAGCGCAACGTAAGCCCCCGTTCCGTCCTCACACATATATACGTGGAAGCTGTCCGCGGATACGCCTGCATTCGCCGCGATGGCCGTGCAGTAGAGTGCGGTTCCGTCCTGAGCAAAGAAGTTGAAGAATACGTCGTCGCTTGCGTCGTTCAGCTCTCTAACCTTTGCTACCATAGCATCGAATTCTTCTTTGCTGAAGCCCGAGCTTTCATTGCTGGACACGTCGAAGCCTGCGTTGTGGAAGCTGCTTATCTGCTCTATTCCGCTGTAGGTCTTGCCTCGCTCTATTATCGCGTAGGTGTCGTATCCGTTATCTATGCAGTCTATTGCCGCAAGAACGGGAGGAACGGTAGCAAGCGCGAATATAACGTTTATCACCCTGCTGTTTTCTCCCGGTGCGGTAGGCTTTGCATAGGCGGGATCGGTAGTGGTCGCGTCGTTTTCTCCTCCGTCCGTCCCCTTGTCAATGCAGGATACGAATGACAACGAAAGGATCGTGAGTGTAAGGATCAGTGCGATAATCTTTTTTAGTGTATTCATAGTATTACTCCTTGTTATTTTGACCGTAATAGCTGTTTTTTCCGTGTTTTCTGTCAAAGTGTTTTGAAAGGAGCTCACCCTGCATAGGTTCTGTCGCACTTAAAGGGTGGCGGAGGAGCTCTGTGTTCATGGCCATACGTGCTACGTATTCAAGATAGATCGAATTCATGACCGATGCCTTCGCATCCTTGCCCCACGTGAAGGGACCGTGCGAGCTTACGAGCACCGCGCACATGCGCATAACGTCGCGGCCTGCAAACGTCTCGCATATAACGCTTCCGGTGTTGTATTCGTATTCCCCGGCTATTTCCTCGGGAGTCATTCTTCGCGTGCAGGGGATCGTTCCGTCAAAGTAGTCGGCGTGAGTCGTGCCGTATGCAACGATCCCACGTCCCGCCTGAGCATATGAGGTCGCGTATACCGAATGCGTGTGACAAATGCCGCCGATAGACGGGAATTCACTGTAAAGCCTTACGTGAGTGGGCGTGTCTGTCGATGGTCTGAGACGTCCTTCCACAACGTTGCCCTTAAGGTCCGTTACTACCATATCCTCGGCCTTCAGCTCCGAATATTCAACTCCCGACGGCTTTATTACCACAAGACCGCTCTCGCGGTCTATTCCGCTCACGTTGCCGAAGGTGCTTACGATAAGACCGCTTCCCGCAAGAAGCATATTAGCATCGTATACTTCCTTTTTCAGTTGTTCAAGCATGATCAAGTACCTCTTTAAGATCGTTTCTTTAAGAAAAGTCTTTCGTAGATGTCGGTCATTTCGTCGTATGAAAGAACGTAGGGGCTATTCGTGTAGTTCGCCGCATTGCAGATGAGGTCCACCCTGCGTGCGATCTCCTCGCTTGTGAAGGAAAGCTGCACGTCCGCAAGCGCGGTCAGGAATTCCTTAAGCACAGTTGGCTTCACGTTGAGGCGTGAATAAAGAAGTGCAAGACGCTCCGCGCCCTTCTCGGTGCGGCTGTTGTAGTCTATATAGTCCGCCGCGAATACCGCACACGCGCGTCCGTGGGATATTCCGTCAAGCATGGTAAGGCTGTAGCCCATGGGATGCGGGAATCCGGTTCCGGTAACGCTTATCGCAATGCCTGCCGCGCAGGATGCGTAAAGAAGCTTTTCTCTGTGCTCGTATGAGAACTCCTCGGGGTATTGCGTGAGCACGTCCCAGATGCCCTCAGCCGCACAAAGAGCCATCATCTCGGATATGTCGGTCGTCTTCGGGGAAAGCAGAGACTCAAGCGCGTGATGGAACGCGTCAAGCGCCGTGCTTACCGTCACCGAATGAGGAAGCGAAAGAGTGAAGGTGGGGTCAAGGAAGGAGTATACGGGATAGGACCACGGAGCCTTGAAGGTCTTCTTTCTTTCTCCGTCAGGGAGAGAAAGAACACTGTAGGGATTTGCCTCGCTTCCCGTACCTGCCGTTGTGGGTATTGCGATTATAGGGAGACCGCGTTCGAGAACAGAGAAATTGAATATGTCCTCGGGCTCAATGTCGGGGTTTACCGCAAATGTCGCTATAGCCTTTGCCGCGTCAAGAGCGGAGCCTCCGCCGATTCCTATAACGAGATCACAGTCCTCGTCGCAGGCAATGCGTCCACCCTCGCAGCAGGTGAGAAGAGGAGGATTTTCGCTTATCTTGTCGAATACGGTAAATTCGACGTTGTTTTGCTTAAGCACCTCGCTTACAGCGTCAAGAGCGCCCGAGAGTCTTGCTCCCGTCTTACCGCAAACAATCATAGCCTTCTTGCCGATGGCAAAGAGTGAAGCGTTTGCTTCAATGCATCCCTTTCCTGAGATTATTCTTGTGGGCATATTGAGATCAAACATAAGATTTATCCTTTCCGTTGTGTTTTTAGTCTATTATCGCACCGCCGAGTACAACGTCGTCCGAGTAGAATACGAGAGACTGACCCGGAGATATCGCACGCACCGAAGCGTCAAAGCTAACGCGAATGCTGTCATCACCCGTAAGATGAAGCACAGCGCTTACAGGCGGCTGATTGTACCGTATCTTTGCGGATATCCTCATTCCGTCGTATATCTCGCTTTTGTCAACGCAAAGAGAGATACACGAAGCATCCGTCTCACTCCTGAAGAGGTCCTCGTTACGTCCGAGCGTCACTCGGTTGAGAGGCGCGTCCTTTGCCGTTACGTACATAGGCTCCCCGAACGCGACTCCGAGCCCCTTGCGCTGTCCTATCGTGTAGTTTATTATTCCCCCGTGGCGTCCGATGACGTTGCCGCACGTGTCAACGAAGTCGCCCTCGGGAGGTGTTATTCCCGTATAACGTCGGATAAGCTCGGCATAGTTTCCGTTCACGAAGCAGATGTCCTGCGAATCCTTCTTTTCCGCAGACGAAAGTGAAAGAGAGGACGCTATCTCGCGAACCTCGGGCTTTGTCATATCGCCGACGGGAAAGCGTATCCTTTTGAGCTTGTCCGGAGTCAGAGTCCAGAGAAAATAGGTCTGATCCTTTTTTTCGTCCGCTCCCCTTTTGAGATATACACGCTCTCCGCATTGCTCGGTCCTCGCGTAGTGACCGGTAACGAGAAAGTCGCAGCCCTCCTTGTCCGCATAGTCAAGGAGCGAGCTGAATTTTATGTGTCTGTTGCATTCAACACACGGGTTCGGCGTCCTTCCGCGAAGATAAGCGTCGACGAACGGCTTTATTACGAGCGACTCAAAGTCTGCCGTCATTCTTACCGTCCTATGCTTTATTCCCAGCTTATCCGCAATTTCGCGAGCCCCGATCGCCTCTTCCTCCGCAGTGCATCCGCACTTGAATACGTCCTGTCTTTCGGGTATGAGAAGCATAGTGACTCCCAAACAGTCGAGTCCGTCCGCGACCGATACTGCCGCCGCGACCGAGCTGTCCACTCCGCCACTCATTGCAATAAGCGCCTTAGACATCCTTACCTCCCGCGAACCTGTCGCTTTCGCACTGAAGCCCTGCGAAATCCTTCTGCCTCAGCACCTCGTATGTCGCTATCGCCACCGCGTTCGAGAGATTCAGACTGCGCAGATTCTCGCGCATCGGAAGACGGACGCATGTGTCGAGATTTTTCTCAAGCAGAGTCTCGGGCAGACCTCTGCTTTCCGCACCGAAGCAGATGTAGGCGTTGTCGGGGTAGACGACATCGGTGTATCTCTTCGGAGCCTTCGTTGAAAAGTAATATACCGTCGGGTAGCCGTTCTTTTCATAAAACTCTTCTATTGAGTCGTAGTAGGTGATGTCCAGCTCATACCAGTAATCAAGACCGGCATGCTTCAGCTTTTTGTCGTCCACGGTGAAGCCCATAGGACGTATTATGTGCAGAGAAGCGCCGGTAACGGCACAGGTACGGGCAATGTTGCCCGTGTTCTGCGGGATCTCCGGATTATGAAGAACTATGTTGATCTTACTTGACATATATCAAAATACCACCCAAAACCAATAATTTTAGAATATTATAATACTTTCTTTTATAAATTTCAAGGCTAATTTCGTGCGGGGGCTTAAAATTTACAAAAAATTGTGGTTTAGTTCTTAAAGTTGTAGTATAATATAATGTGCATAATTATGTATAAGTATTCCTTGGAGGTACTATGGGAATTTTTCAAAAGCTGTTCGGAAATTACAGTGAAGGACAGATAAAAAAGATAATGAGTAAGGTGGAGGCTGTCGAAGCCCTTGCCGATAAATACAGAAATATGCCCGAGGAGGAGATGAGAGAAACGAGCAATCTCCTCAAGAGCAGACTTGCGGCGGGAGAAACGCTTGACGATATCCTTCCCGACGCGTTCGCCGCAGTAGTAGAGGCGGCAGACCGTGTTCTTGGCAAAAGACCCTTCCACGTACAAATAATAGGCGGCGTTATTCTCCACCAGGGAAGAATTGCCGAAATGAAAACGGGAGAAGGTAAGACCCTTGTTGCGACCATGCCCGCATACCTTAATGCACTTTCGGGCAATGGCGTCCACGTCGTCACCGTAAACGATTATCTCGCAAGACGTGACAGCGAGGAGATGGGAAGAGTATATGCCTTTCTCGGTCTCACAACAGGTCTTATCGTCAAGGAAATGAGCTATCCCGACAGAAGACAGAATTACCTCTGCGATATCACATACGGAACGAACAGTGAGTTCGGCTTCGACTATCTCCGCGATAACATAGCCGTACACCGCTCACAGCTCATTCAGAGAGGACACAACTTCGCCATCGTGGACGAGGTGGACTCCATACTTATAGACGAGGCAAGAACTCCCCTTATAATCTCGGGCGCGGGAAAGGATACCTCCGAGCTTTATCTCAGGTCCGACGCTCTCGTAAGAGGAATGAGAAAGAAGGTCATCAAGGAGATAAACAACAAAGAAGAGAACACCGGTGAGGGCGAGTTCGACTACGTTGTCGACGAGAAGGCAAAGAACGCCGTTCTCACACCGATCGGAATAAAGAAGGTCGAGGCCTTCTTCAAGATCGAAAATCTCAACGATGCGGAAAACGCAAGAATAGCGCACCACGTAAATCAGGCTATTCACGCTTACGGCTGTAAGGAAAGAGACGTAGACTACGTCGTAAAGGAGAACAAGGTCATAATCGTCGACCAGTTCACGGGCCGTCTTATGCCCGGCCGTCAATACTCAAACGGACTCCACCAGGCAATAGAGGCAAAGGAAAGAGTATCCGTAAACAAGGAGAGCAGAACGGTCGCTACCATCACTCTTCAGAACTTCTTCCGACTCTATAAGAAGCTTTCGGGTATGACGGGTACCGCTCTTACCGAGGAAGAGGAATTCAGAGAGATATACGGACTTGACGTTGTGGAGATACCCACGAACAAGCCGATGATAAGAGTGGACAGCAACGACAGGGTCTTCCTTACCGTTGAAGAAAAGTTCAAGGCAATAGTAGAGCTCGTAAAGGAATGCAACGCAAAGGGACAGCCTGTCCTCGTTGGTACCGTTTCGGTAGAAAAGAGTGAGATACTCTCCAAGATGCTCAAGAAGGAGGGCATAAAGCATAACGTCCTCAACGCAAAGCATCACGAGAGAGAGGCTGAGATAGTAGCCCGCGCAGGGGAAGAGGGAGCAGTTACCATCGCGACCAATATGGCGGGACGAGGAACCGATATTATGCTTGGAGGCAACCCCGAGTATCTCGCGAAGTGCGAGATGCGTAAGCAGGGCGTAACAGAGGACCTTATTTCCGAATGCACGGGAACCGCACATACGGACGACCCCGAGATCAAAAAGGCAAGAGAGCTCTTCTCCGAGCTTTACGCTAAATATAAGGCTGAAATAGCACCCGATGCCGAAAAGGTAAAGTCGCTCGGCGGACTTTATATCGTCGGAAGTGAAAGACACGAGAGCAGACGCGTTGACAATCAGCTCCGCGGACGTTCGGGACGTCAGGGAGACCCGGGACGCTCTACCTTCTTCATCTCTCTTGACGACGACCTTATGTGCCTCTTCGGGGATAACAGAATGGAAAACGTTAAGGTCATGGCTCAGAAAATGGGCGCCTCCGGTGATATCTCGGGCAACTTCAAGATACTTTCCGGACTTATTGAAAACGCACAGAAGAGAATAGAGTCAGTCAACTTCAGAAGCCGTAAGAACGTGCTTACCTACGATGACGTCCTCAACGAGCAGCGAAAGCTTATCTACAAGCAGAGAGGCGAGGTGCTCAGCGACGCAGATATATCCGGAGCGATCCGCAATATGCTCGCAAGCTCGATAGAGGATAACGTTTCTATGTTCTGCCAGGGCGCACCCGAGGAATGGAATCTCGAGTCGTTGCGCGGTATCTACCGTGGATGGCTTATAAAGGACGGCGACCTTGCGTATACATCCGAGCAACTTTCCAAGCTCAGCGCAGACGACGTAATAGACGACCTCTGCGGCTTTGCTGCCGATAAGTACGACGCTCAAAGAGAAAAGATAGGCGACGAGATGTTCGGCGAGATAGAGAGGAACATACTTCTCCACTTCGTAGACGAGAGGTGGCTTGACCATATCGACGCTATGGATGCGCTCAAGCAGAGCGTCGGACTTCAGGCTTACGCTCAGAGAGACCCCGTTACCGAGTACCGTATAACGGGTAACGAGATGTTCAACGAGATGCTCGCCTCCATAAAGGAGGAGACATCAAAGGCAGTGCTCACGGTATCCCTCAGAAGCCCCGAGACCTTCGAAAGAAAGGCGGTATCGGGCGTCAAGGAGGGAAAAACGGAGACTGCACAGAAGAAGCCTACCGCAGCACCCGTAAGACGCGTCGCGGAGCCGGGGCCTAACGATCAATGCCCGTGCGGAAGCGGAAAGAAATATAAAAAGTGCTGTGCTCTCAAGAAGGGCGGTAAAAGCTGATGGGATTCGGTTTGCTTTTTATCGGCTATTTTATAGCCACGATACCTGCGCTGGCATTCCCCGAAATAGCGGGCTTTACCGGCTTTGCGCTCATAAGCATCGCTCTTATGTCGCTTATAGAGTACGACCGTACCTTCGGATACGCGCTTGCGGCTTCTCTTCCGCTTACACTTATCACCTTTCTGCTTACAGTTGGATACGTTACGGAGATATTCGCCATCCCGCCTATCGCGTTTTTTGAATGGGTGGACGGCATTTCCGACGTTCTGATAAACGCACTTAAGCTCGTCTTTCACGTTACGCTCGCTATCGGAGTGTACAATATAGCGAAGGATACGGGCGCCGATAAGCTGTGCTTTCCCGCAAGACGCAATATGGCGATATATACCGCGTGCTACCTTATCGACCTCTCCGCACTCTTCCTTGCAGATATAGCAAGATATCTCATTCCGATAGGGATGATACTCTACCTTGTCGTTATAATCCTTTACTTAGTCATGATATTCTCCGCGTATATGCGTATATGCGATGAGAAGGACGTGGA
Organism: Eubacteriales bacterium; assembly: GCA_045535215.1. Classification (GTDB taxonomy): domain Bacteria; phylum Bacillota; class Clostridia; order Oscillospirales; family CAG-272; genus SIG640. The sequence goes on along the minus strand of JAZSLE010000005.1, from coordinate 2,207 downwards.
TATGGAGTTGAAAAAGACCAATATAGGCTGGTATGACAAGCTTATGGAGAAGACAGCCGAGAAGGAACAGCAGGCGGCGGACTCCACCGCACAGTATATCCGCGAGAAGCGTGAGGCTAATCGGAAAAAGCAGGAAGCCAAAAGGAAAAAGAAAAAATAACGAAATCACCAAAAGGAGATAGCCTATGACAGATAACGTAAGGCTTTTAGCAAAGGACACCTATACCGTCAAGGTCAAAAAAATACGTATGACGGATATGCTTATGCTGTGCATAGCTCCTTTGTTCATTTTTAACCCCGAGACGGCAGTAATTGACATCATCCCCGACTTTATAGGATATCTGCTTATGCTGATACCTCTTCTCAAGCTCCGTGACCTCACCGAGCGCTTTGAGGACGCTGTCAAGCATATATGGATCGCACTGTTCGTCAACGTAGGCAAATACGCCGCGCTTATGCTCTCCTTCGGCGCGATAGGACAGCAGGAGGGTGGCTCCGAGAGCTCGCTTATGATGTTCTCGCTTGTTATGGCGGTGCTTGACATTATATTCGTCACGTCCGCGTTCAGAGTCTTCTTCGATGCATTCGGCAAGCTCGGACTCAAGCACGAGTGCCACTGTATTTCGGGCAGCAAGATAAAAATGCGCAGGGGTATTGAGGTCCGTTCAAGCAAGACCTTCACCGATAAGATATCCCGCGCAACCACGGTGTTCATCATCGCGAGAGCGCTTTGCTATGCACTCCCCGAATTCAGCACCGCCTCCGCACATACGATAGACGACACCGCATTCGATTGGTATAAATTCACCGCGCTCTTCAGAGTGTTCGGTATATTTATAGGATTTATCTTCGGCATCGTCTGGCTCGTTCGCGTACTTATATATTTCATAAGGGTGGCCGCGGACAAGCAATTCCTTGCAAGCCTCAATGAGGAGTACGTAAGGATTGCTCCTACGCTTAAGACAAGATTCATTCTCCGCAATATCGGTGCAATAGTCTCTGCCGTGGGAATAGCAGTGTTCTTCTGCGCAGACGTCTGTATTAATAATAACGCGGTAAACGTTATTCCGGATTGCATTTTTGCGTTTGTTTTTCTTTGCGCGCTTTGGTGCTCGCGAAGCCTCTTTGCCAAAAATAAAAGAGTCCTTCTTATGACCGCGATCCCGACTTCAGTGCTATTTGTCACGTCACTTGCAAAGGATATCGTAAGATATTCCTACTTCAACCGATACGATATCAAGGCGTACGCAAAGCTTCCCGCCGCATATGACCTCTATAACTTCTTTACGGCAATATCCGTTGCGGATGCCGTAGCCCTTGTGGTAACGGTAATCTCAATTTGCGGAATGATAAGCTTTATAAATTCGCAGTACGCGATAAGTAAGCTCAGCCGAGAGGATGAGAGCGTTATGCGAATGAAGGACGAGGACAGGGCGGAATACAGAAAGCAGTATCTCCTTCCCGTGAAGATCCTTTCCGTAATCTCCGGCTTGCTCATCGCGATAGCTCCGTATATGTACACATTTGCAAACAATAAGCTTCCGAACGTCGAGAACAGATACGCGACCGCAGAGTATTACCTTATGGTGATCGGCTCGTCCTATTGGTTTGTCGAGCTTCTTGCAAGCATTTTGCTCGCGATATTCGTAAGACGCGCCCTCTCCGAGCTTAAGGAAAGAAGCGAAACGAATCTTATGCTTGATTGATCGTTTTCCCTGAATAATATCTGCCAATACGTGCAATAATAGATACAGAACGGTCTCTCCGTTCAATAAGAATGCGTATCAGGAGATTTGCTATGCAGGACAAGAACAGCACAAACAAGCAGAACAACAATAAGGATCAGCAGACTCAGCAGAGTCAGAAGAATCAGACTCAGCAGAAGCAGGATCAGCAGAAGAAGAACGACAGTCAGTACAAGAACTGATATATCTTCAGCGAAAAGGCGGACCCACCTCAAAGGCAGGTCCGCCGCTCTTTTTGCAATTATTAAAATCAGGTAACAAAATTGAAAATTTTGTACACACCATGTTGACAAATAAGAGTATAGAGTGCTATAATAAAATAGTGTATACGGATCGCCGCCGATCCGTATCGCGATTTTAAAATATATGCATAGGAGGTGTTTTGATGCTTAACGTAGCAAAACAGTTTTTCGGTGCACTTTCCGTTTCAGACGGAATGGGAACCGAGACAGTCATCCTCCT